>NZ_JAPCIZ010000041.1:0-39594 GCF_027707725.1 Aeromonas sp. QDB25
CGGCAAAAGTAGCAAGCTACTTTCCCGCTGCCGCTCGACTTGCATGTGTTAGGCCTGCCGCCAGCGTTCAATCTGAGCCATGATCAAACTCTTCAATTTAAGTTTGGTTGCCAATAAAGGCGGCTCAATGAATTGCTGAATTAACTGCTGCAACTAAAAGTTGCTTTGGTCACTTCATCAGACATTGAAAATCAAAAATTGTTTTTGATGCTCGATGCTGTGAGTGCCCACACAGATTGCTTGATTCAAATTGTTAAAGAGCGACGCAGCTTTTGGCTACTGCGGGAGTGGAATTCTACTCAACCGCCTTCTCGAGTCAAGCCTTATTTTCAAAGGCTTTTCGAGGCTACCGACCGGCTTGTTTGCGTTACCGCTTGCCCTGTCGATGGATGCGCATTATAGGGAGCGAATTCGTTCTGGCAAGGGGATAATTGCAAAAAGATGGCTTCCATCGTTCAATCGCTCACAAAGCCACCAAAAAGCATCTTAATCCAGCGAAATCAGCCTGCGACAGGTGCTGCAACGGCAAAATCATGCAGGTTGTCGTAGATGGCATCGGCCAGTTCAATCCCCGCATCAGTAATCGGCTTACCCGTTCTGACCATTATCTTGTGACCGACCTTGGCATTGATGGCCGCCTTCAAGTCTGAAGGTTTGTCACCCACCATATAAGAGCGGCTCATATCGATACCGAGCTCCCGCTGGGCAAGCAACAACATACCCGGTTCGGGTTTGCGGCAGTCGCAGGGGGCACCGTGGTTCGGGTGATGGGGGCAGAAGTAGATACCATCGAGATCCACATCGCGATCGGCCAATGACCAATCCATCCACTCGGTCAGGTTCATGAAGTCATCTTCAGTGAAGTAACCACGGGCAATGCCGGATTGGTTGGTCACCACGACCAGCAAATAGCCTTTTTTCTTCAGCAATTGCATGGCCTCAATCGCCCCGGGCAGAAAATGGAAGTCATCAACCTGGCTGACATAACCCGTGTCTTTGTTGATGACACCATCGCGATCCAGAAAAATGGCGGGTTTACTCACAGCAACTACCTCTATAGATGATTTCGCAAAAGTATCTCACAAGCCATTTAAAGCCCCAAAAGTAAAAGGGGTGGCCGAAGCCACCCCTTTTATATGTGCATATAAAGTATCGATTAAGCGATAACTTTAGCTACAACACCAGCACCTACGGTACGGCCACCTTCACGGATGGCGAAACGCAGGCCGTCGTCCATCGCGATCGGCGCAATCAGGGTAACAACCATCTTGATGTTGTCGCCCGGCATGACCATCTCTACGCCTTCCGGCAGTTCGATGGTACCGGTCACGTCGGTAGTACGGAAGTAGAACTGCGGACGGTAGCCCTTGAAGAACGGAGTGTGACGACCACCTTCTTCTTTGGACAGCACGTACACTTCGGATTCGAACTTGGTGTGCGGCTTGATGGTGCCCGGCTTGGCCAGTACCTGACCACGCTCTACGTCTTCACGCTTCACGCCACGCAGCAGCGCGCCAACGTTCTCACCTGCACGACCTTCGTCCAGCAGTTTGCGGAACATTTCAACGCCGGTACAGGTGGTCTTGGTGGTATCTTTGATACCAACGATTTCCACTTCTTCACCAACCTTGACGATACCGCGCTCTACACGACCGGTTACTACGGTACCACGGCCTGCGATGGAGAAGACGTCTTCGATAGGCATCAGGAACGGCTGGTCAATGGCACGCTCCGGCTCCGGAATGTAGGTGTCCAGGTGGCCAGCCAGTTCCAGGATCTTCTCTTCCCACTGAGCTTCGCCTTCCAGCGCTTTCAGTGCGGAACCACGTACTACCGGCAGGTCATCACCCGGGAAGTCGTACTCAGACAGCAGTTCGCGAACTTCCATCTCGACCAGTTCCAGCAGCTCTTCGTCATCTACCATGTCGCACTTGTTCATGAACACGATGATGTACGGAACGCCTACCTGACGACCCAGCAGGATGTGCTCACGAGTCTGCGGCATCGGGCCGTCAGTCGCTGCTACTACCAGGATTGCGCCGTCCATCTGGGCAGCACCGGTGATCATGTTTTTAACGTAGTCGGCGTGACCCGGGCAATCTACGTGAGCGTAGTGGCGGGTAGCAGTGTCGTATTCTACGTGGGAGGTGTTGATGGTGATACCACGCTCACGCTCTTCCGGTGCCTTGTCGATCTGGTCGAAGGCGAAAGCTTTACCACCGAAGTGCTTGGCCAGCACGTTGGTGATGGCGGCGGTCAGGGTGGTTTTACCGTGGTCAACGTGGCCGATGGTGCCGACGTTTACGTGCGGTTTATTACGCTCAAATTTTTCTTTAGACACGACGTAGTCCTTCTAGGTTAAACCCGCCTACCGTCGTAGGCGGGGAATCTTAAATTACTTGGATTTGCGCTCTTCGATCACGGCCTGGGCGACGTTGGTCGGGGCATCGTGATACTTGGCGAATTCCATGGCGTAGGAAGCACGACCCTGGGTAGCAGAACGCAGGGAGGTGGCGTAACCGAACATTTCGGCCAGCGGCACCAGCGCACGTACGATCTTGCCGGACGGGCCATCTTCCATGCCTTCGATCAGGCCGCGACGACGGTTCAGGTCACCGATCACGTCGCCCATGTAGTCTTCCGGAGTCTCGACTTCGACCTTCATGATCGGTTCGAGCAGTACCGGGTTGGCCTTCATGAAGCCAGCCTTGAACGCCAGAGAAGCAGCGATCTTGAACGCCAGTTCGGAAGAGTCGACATCATGGTAGGAACCGAAGTGCAGACGCACACCCAGATCCATTACCGGATAGCCTGCCAGCGGGCCGGACTTCAGCTGCTCGCGGATACCCTTGTCAACACCCGGGATGAATTCGCCCGGAATCACGCCACCCTTGATGTCGTTGACGAATTCGTAGGCTTTGCCTTCTTCCAGCGGGTACATGTCGATAACGACGTGACCGTACTGACCACGACCACCGGACTGCTTGGCATGCTTGCCTTCAATGTCCTTGACGGTGTTGCGGATGGTTTCACGGTAGGCAACCTGCGGCTTACCTACGTTGGCTTCTACCTTGAACTCGCGACGCATACGGTCAACGATGATGTCCAGGTGCAGCTCACCCATACCGGCGATGATGGTTTGACCAGATTCTTCGTCGGTCCATACGCGGAAGGACGGATCTTCCTGAGCCAGACGGCCCAGAGCCAGGCCCATCTTCTCTTGGTCAGCCTTGGATTTCGGCTCAACGGCGATGGAGATTACCGGCTCCGGGAATTCCATACGCTCCAGGATGATCGGTGCGCTTTCGTCACACAGGGTATCACCGGTGGTGACGTCCTTCAGGCCGATGGCAGCAGCGATGTCGCCTGCGCGAACTTCTTTGATCTCTTCACGCTTGTTGGCATGCATCTGAACGATACGGCCGAAACGCTCGCGCTTCTCTTTAACGGAGTTCAGCACGGAGTCACCGGAGTTGACCACACCGGAGTAAACACGGAAGAAGGTCAGGTTGCCCACGAACGGGTCGGTAGCAATCTTGAATGCCAGAGCAGAGAACGGCTCGTCATCGGAAGCGTGACGCTCGTCCTTGGTCTCGCCATCCAGCTTCAGACCGTCGATAGCAGCAACGTCGGTCGGAGCCGGCAGGTACTCGACCACGGCATCCAGCATGGCCTGTACACCCTTGTTCTTGAACGCGGAGCCACAGGTAACCAGGATGATTTCGTTGTTCAGAACACGCTGACGCAGAGCTTTCTTGATCTCTTCTTCAGTCAGTTCTTCACCACCCAGGTATTTTTCCATCAGGTCTTCAGACGCTTCAGCAGCGGCTTCAACCAGGTTCATGCGCATTTCTTGCGCTTGTTCCAGCAGCTCAGCCGGGACGTCTTCGTAGTCGAAGGATACGCCCTGGTCAGCTTCGCTCCAGTTGATGGCTTTCATCTTGACCAGGTCGATAACGCCCTTGAAGTTCTCTTCGGAACCGATGTTCAGTTGCAGAGGAACCGGGTTACCTTTCAGACGGGTCTTGATGTGCTCAACGCAGCGCAGGAAGTTGGCACCGGTACGGTCCATCTTGTTGACGAACGCGATACGGGGAACCTTGTACTTGTTAGCCTGACGCCATACGGTTTCAGACTGGGGCTGTACGCCACCTACGGCACAGTACACCATCACGGCGCCATCCAGAACACGCATGGAACGCTCTACTTCGATAGTAAAGTCAACGTGGCCCGGGGTATCGATGATGTTGATACGGTGCGGTTGGAACTGTTTACCCATACCGGACCAGAAAGCGGTGGTCGCGGCGGAGGTGATGGTGATACCACGCTCTTGTTCCTGTTCCATCCAGTCCATGGTGGCGGCGCCATCGTGAACTTCACCGATCTTGTGACTTACACCGGTGTAAAACAGAACGCGCTCGGTAGTAGTAGTCTTACCGGCGTCGATGTGAGCGGAGATACCGATATTACGATAACGCTCAATGGGGGTTGTACGAGCCATTGTCATCCTCTTACTAGGGCGCTTGTCCCCAGATAATTAAAGGTGCGCAGAGTCATAAGACCCTGCGCAAGCGGATTACCAGCGGAAGTGAGCGAAGGCCTTGTTCGCTTCAGCCATACGGTGAACGTCTTCACGTTTCTTGACAGACGAACCCTTATTGTCAGCGGCATCCAGCAGCTCGCCAGCCAAACGCTGAGCCATTGATTTTTCACCACGTTTACGAGCGGCATCAACCAACCAGCGCATTGCCAGAGCATTGCGACGTACCGGACGAACTTCTACCGGCACCTGATAGGTTGCACCACCGACGCGACGAGATTTAACCTCGACCGCCGGACGAATGTTGTCCAGAGCGACTTCGAACAGGGCCAGGTGCTCTTTGCCAGATTTGGTGGCAATGATGTCCAGGGCGCCATAAACGATGGCTTCTGCAACAGATTTCTTACCGTCAACCATTACTACGTTGACAAATTTAGCCAGCAGCTCAGATCCGAACTTGGGATCCGGCAGGATTTTACGCTGACCAACAACACGACGTCTTGGCATTTCAAATTCTCCGTAACTTCAGGGGTTACCCAAAACTAGAAAGTTATCTAACTAGAAACGAATTAACGTTTGGCCTTACTTAACGGAGAACCATTAAGCTTTCGGACGCTTCACGCCGTACTTGGAGCGAGCCTGCTTACGGTCTTTAACACCGGCACAGTCCAACGCACCACGAACGGTGTGATAACGAACACCTGGCAAGTCTTTTACACGACCGCCACGGATCAGAACAACAGAGTGCTCTTGCAGGTTGTGACCTTCACCACCGATGTAGGAGGTGACTTCGAAGCCGTTGGTCAGACGTACACGGCATACTTTACGCAGTGCAGAGTTAGGCTTCTTCGGGGTGGTGGTGTATACACGGGTGCATACGCCACGCTTCTGAGGGCACGCTTCCAGCGCCGGCACGTTGCTTTTCACAACGAGCTTGATGCGTGGCTTGCGAACCAACTGGTTAATAGTTGCCATCAAAAGGCTCCTGATAATGACTTCATAAACGTGTGAAAAATCCTCCCCGCAGATACGGGGACGCGAAATTTTATGCCCTGTTGTCTGGGGAGTCAAGATTTATACAATTTGCACACCGAAATGGCAAATGACAGTCGAATGACATTATGCTAAGCAACTGAGATAAAAAGGAAAAACCAAACCTAAGCGCCCCAGGTCTGCGGTGATCCGTGCTCGGCGATCAACCTGATCAAACCCGGCATATCGAGTTCCATCCCGATCCCGGATGACAAGCCTCTCGCTTGCAGGTCTTCCTTCATGACGTACAGGGGGACCTCTGCCAAGCGCTCGCACCACCCGGGGGCAGCCGCCGCCATCACGGCATCCTGCATCAACACCACCAGATCCCCTTCCATGCGGTAACGCAACGCCAACTCGAGATCCTGGCTCATGAAGGGAGAGTTCAATATCAGCTGTATCACGGGCACCTCAGAAGCAGATGTGGGTGGTGAAACCCGCCCAGCTACGGCGAATTTCCGCAGGAGAGAGCGGAATCACTGGGATTAGCAGATCCGCCGCCGTCAGTCCTCGCTCAGCCAGTGACACCGCACAGACATAGATCTCTTCGATGTCATACAGTTCCAGCATCTTGAAGGTCGGGGCGTAGTGACGCTGCAATATGGCGTGTGGTGATTGCTCCCTCACCAGTTGCATCACGCCATCCCCCACCAGAAAGAGTGCCAGGGACTCCGTCAATGCAGAGGTGGCCAGCAGAGCATCCAGCCCCTCCCGACCACTCGCCGAACCATGGGGACCACGCCGTGAGATAAACGCTATTCTGGTCATTTTGCCCCCCTAGAACTGAACGAAGCGATCAGCGGTCAGTGCGGCTTCCGCCAACTGACCGAGCCCGCTCAGGCAGAATGGCGCTTCCAGATTGAAATGCTCCCGTCCCATTCCCTTGGCCTCCTGCTCATCCAGCACGCCACGGCGCATGGCCGCAGCCACACACACATCGATGCGGATACCCTGCTGGATGGCCAACTCGCGCCACAATGCCACCAGGTCGGTCTCATCGCTGGCTGGCGCATGGAGGCCATTGGCATTGCACACCCCCTCCTGATAGAAGAAGAGGTGGGACAAGCGGTGTCCCTGCTCGACCAGACTCAGGGCAAAACGATAGGCCGTGCTGGCCGTCTGGGTGCCATAGGCGGGCCCGGTGACCAGCAGAGCAAAATTCAGACTCATGATCGCACTCCTGCACAGCGGTGTATCCATTCTACCTCACAGACGCAAAAGCCCCTCCTGGGAGGGGCTTTTCCAATGAAACAGGCTCAGACGTAAGCGATGGCTTCGACTTCGACCAGTACATCCTTGGGCAGACGAGCAACTTCCACGCAGGAACGTGCCGGGGCGGACTCGCCAAAGTAGCGGGCATACACCTGGTTGAAGGCCACAAAGTTGTTCATGTCACTCAGGAAGCAGGTGGTCTTCAGCACCTTGCTGGTATCGGCCCCTGCGGCTTTCAAGACGGCAACCAGATTCTTCATCACCTGCTCTGCCTGAGCCTCGATGCCACCGGCAACGATGTCCATGGTGGCCGGATCGAGCGGGATCTGCCCGGAGGTAAAGACCAGCTCACCCAGCTTGGTAGCCTGGACATAAGGGCCAATTGCGGCAGGCGCCTTGTCGGTTGCAATCACTTCTTTAGCCATTGTTATCTATCCCCTATCTATGGCGCTTACTCGCTCTCTTCTTCACCCTGCTTGCGCTGTCGGATGTAGAGATACACGGTATGTTTGGAAATATTCAGCTTGTCGGCGACCAGGTTGATCGAGTCCTTGATATCAAATATGCCCTTCTCGAACAACTGGGTCACGATAAAACGGTTCTTGGCATTGTTGGCCACGGAGGGATCACGATTGATCTCGTCGATGGTGTTGTCCACCGTCTGGGCAACCAGCTCTTCGACGCTGTTGGCGAAGGTCTCCGGTGATTGCCGCTCCACCTGCTGTGGCGTCGGGAAGAATTCGGCCACGAACTCGTGGAAAGGTGCATTGATGTGCAGGTTGATGCAGATAAGGCCGATCACCTGCTTGTCGCGGTTACGGATGGCGATGGTGCTCGACTTCATCAAGGCACCGGTCCGACTGCGGGCAAAATAACTCTGGGTGTGATCCTGACCCGTGCTCTCGATGTCCTTGAGCATCCGCAGGGCGAGATCGGTGATCGGCGCCCCCAGAGTTCGACCCGTATTGAAACCATTCGCGATTTGGATCACGGACTCATGCAGATTTTCCAGAGAGTGGAGCACCACCTCGCAGTGCTTGCCGAACAGATCGGCCAGGCCTTCGATAAGGCCCCCATATGAACGCAACAGCTCCCTGTCTTCGTCTGTAAAAGCGCGACCGCTCAGTTGCTCTTCGGGAAGCAGTACTTCCTCGATACCGACAGCCATGTTCTACCCCTGTAATACCCATTCAACTTTCCCGAGTTTTCAGTTGCGACGGGGCAATGTCAACTTTTTTTGATTTTTTGCTCTATAACCTTGCACTGGATCATCCCCCTGCCCCAGCCCAGTGCACGCTGGGCGCCGGATGGGAAATAAAAAAAGGGCCCCTAGAAGGGGCCCTTTTCGATCACTGCTGCGGAAGATTACTCTTCGTCAAAACTGCCGGCTGCGTTGAGCAGATCCGCCAGGTTTTGCTGAGCTTCATCGGCAGTCACCTGCGGCACACCGACAGCACGAGCTGCGGCGGCACGCTGGTTGATGCGGCTGTGGTGGTAGGCAAAGCCGGTACCAGCCGGGATCAGACGACCCACGATCACGTTCTCTTTCAGGCCGCGCAGTTCATCACGCTTGCCACCAACGGCTGCTTCGGTCAGCACGCGGGTGGTCTCCTGGAAGGAAGCCGCGGAGATGAAGGACTCGGTGCTCAGAGATGCCTTGGTAATACCCATCAGGATATGACGGTAGGTAGCCGGGGTCTTCCCTTCGGCAACCAGTTTACGGTTGGCGATCTTCACACGGGCCACTTCAACCTGTTCACCTTCGATCAGGTCGGTGTCGCCAGCGCTCAGGATCTCGCACTTACGCAGCATCTGACGCACGATGACTTCGATGTGCTTGTCGTTGATCTTAACGCCTTGCAGACGGTAAACGTCCTGCACTTCGTTGGCGATGTAGTTGGCGACCGGGCTGATACCGCGCAGACGCAGGATGTCATGAGCAGACTCGGGACCGTCCGCCAGCACTTCACCCTTCTCAACTTTTTCACCTTCGAACACGTTGAGGTGACGCCATTTCGGAATCATCTCTTCATAGATCTCGCCACCATCGGTCGGGGTGATGACCAGACGACGTTTGCCCTTGGTCTCTTTCCCGAAGGAGATGGTACCGGAGATCTCGGCCAGGATGGCCGGCTCTTTCGGCTGACGTGCTTCGAACAGATCCGCAACGCGCGGCAGACCACCGGTGATGTCCTTGGTACCACTGGACTCTTGGGGGATACGCGCAACCGCGTCACCCACGCCCACGTTGGCACCATCTTCCAGGTTCACGATCGCCTTGCCCGGCAGGAAGTACTGGGCGGGAACGTCGGTGCCCGGGATCATCACATCCTTGCCATTCAGGTCGACCAGTTTCACGGTCGGACGCATCTCTTTACCGGCGCTCGGACGTTCGTTGACATCCAGCACGACGATGGAAGAGAGACCGGTCAGCTCGTCGGTCTGACGAGTGATGGTCACACCGTCGATCATGTGTTCGAAGTGCAGGCGACCCGCCACTTCGGTGATGATCGGGTGGGTGTGCGGGTCCCAGTTCGCGACGGTATCACCGGCGTTCACCGCTTCGCCATCCTTCACTTCCAGCACGGAACCGTAAGGCAGCTTGTGGCTTTCCTTGGTACGGCCCATCTCGTCCATGATGGTCAGCTCGGTAGAACGGGAGGTGATAACCAGCTTGTCAGAGTTGTTCAGAACGAACTTGGCGTTCTGCAACTTGATGCTACCGGTGTTCTTCACCTGGATGCTGCTCTCGGCAGCCGCTCGGGATGCGGCACCACCGATGTGGAAGGTACGCATCGTCAGCTGGGTGCCCGGTTCACCGATGGACTGAGCGGCGATAACACCGACAGCCTCACCCTTGTTAACCAGGTGACCACGGGCCAGATCACGGCCGTAGCAGTGAGCACAGTTACCGAAGTCGGTCTCACAGGTGATGGCAGAACGTACCTTCACGCGGTCGACGGAGTTGCGCTCCAGCAGGTCACACAGCTGCTCGTCGAGCAGGGTGTTGCGCGCTACCAGCACTTCATCCTCGGTACCCGGCTTGATCACGTCTTCGGCCACCACACGACCCAACACGCGCTCACGCAGCGGCTCGACCACGTCGCCACCCTCGATCAGCGGAGTCATCCACAGACCGTCGGTAGTGCCGCAATCGTCCTCGGTGATCACCATGTCCTGGGCCACGTCAACCAGACGACGGGTCAGGTAACCGGAGTTCGCTGTCTTCAGTGCGGTATCCGCCAGACCTTTACGAGCACCGTGAGTGGAGATGAAGTACTGCAGTACGTTCAGACCTTCACGGAAGTTCGCCACGATCGGCGTTTCGATGATGGAGCCATCCGGCTTCGCCATCAGGCCACGCATACCGGCCAGCTGACGGATCTGGGCGGCGGAGCCCCGCGCACCAGAGTCGGCCATCATGAAGATGCTGTTGAAGGAGGCTTGCTCTTCCTCATCGCCCAGGGAGTTGACGTTACGCTCCTTGGAAAGGTTGTCCATCATGGCCTTGGAGACGCGATCGTTCGCGCTGGCCCAGATATCGATAACCTTGTTGTAACGTTCGCCCGCGGTTACCAGACCGGACAGGAACTGGTCCTGGATCTCGGCAACTTCGGCTTCTGCAGCAGCGATGATGTCTTTCTTGGCATCCGGGATGACCATGTCATCGATACCAACAGAGGCACCGGACAGGGCCGCGTAGTGGAAACCGGTATACATCAGCTGGTCAGCGAAGATGACGGTATCCTTCAGGCCCTGCTTGCGATAGCAGGTGTTCAGCAGACGGGAGATGAGCTTTTTGCCCAGCGCCTTGTTGGAGACGCACTTGATCCAGTTCTGCGGGTTGGCGTCCAGGTCAGCCTGCTCTGCAGCAGTCAGTACCTTGGGCTCGTCGATCAGGGCGTATTCCATGCCTTTGGGCAGGATCAGGCTCAGGATCGCACGACCAACGGTGGTGTTCTTCATCTCGGTCTTGGCAACCAGCTCACCGGCTTCGTTCTTCACGTACTCGGTGATGCGGCACTTGACGCGAGCATGCAGGTCGGCCAGACCGGCACGGTAGACCTTCTCGGCCTCTTTCGGGCCGGACAGCACCATACCTTCGCCCTTGGCGTTGATACGGGCACGGGTCATGTAGTACAGACCCAAGACCACGTCCTGGGAAGGAACGATGATCGGCTCACCGGAGGCAGGCGACAGGATGTTGTTGGTGGACATCATCAGGGCGCGCGCTTCCAGCTGGGCTTCCAGGGTCAGCGGTACGTGGACCGCCATCTGGTCACCGTCGAAGTCCGCGTTATAGGCGGCACAAACGAGCGGGTGCAGCTGGATGGCCTTGCCTTCGATCAGGGTCGGTTCAAACGCCTGGATACCCAGACGGTGCAGGGTCGGTGCACGGTTCAGCAGAACCGGGTGTTCGCGGATCACTTCGTCCAGGATGTCCCAAACGACGGCTTCTTCGCGCTCCACCATCTTCTTGGCGGCCTTGATGGTGGTCGCCAGACCGCGGGATTCCAGCTTGCCGTAGATGAAGGGCTTGAACAGCTCAAGTGCCATCTTCTTCGGCAGACCGCACTGATGCAGACGCAGGGTCGGACCTACGGTGATAACGGAACGACCGGAGTAGTCGACACGCTTACCCAGCAGGTTCTGACGGAAACGACCTTGCTTACCCTTGATCATGTCAGCCAGGGATTTCAGCGGGCGCTTGTTGGAACCGGTGATGGCACGACCACGACGGCCGTTGTCCAGCAGGGCATCCACGGACTCTTGCAGCATGCGCTTTTCGTTGCGCACGATGATGTCCGGCGCAGCCAAGTCCAGCAGACGCTTCAAGCGGTTGTTACGGTTGATCACGCGACGGTACAGATCGTTCAGATCGGAGGTCGCGAAACGGCCGCCGTCCAGCGGTACCAGCGGACGCAGGTCCGGCGGCAGCACGGGCAGCACTGTCATGATCATCCACTCCGGCTTGTTGCCGGATTGCAGGAAGGCTTCCATCAGCTTCAGACGCTTGGTGGTCTTCTTGCGCTTGGTCTCGGAGTTGGTCTGATCCAGCTCCTCACGCATGGCTTTGACTTCACCTTCCAGATCGATGGCGCGCAGCAGAGCCAGAATGGCCTCGGCACCCATCTTGGCGTCGAATTCGTCGCCCCACTCTTCCAGAGCGTCCAGATAGTTCTCTTCGGAGAGCATCTGGCTGCGCTCGAGGTTGGTCATGCCGGGTTCGATCACTACATAGGATTCGAAATACAGCACGCGCTCGATGTCACGCAGGGTCATGTCCAGCAGCAGACCGATACGGGACGGCAGGGACTTCAGGAACCAGATGTGGGCAGTCGGGCTGGCCAGCTCGATGTGGCCCATGCGCTCGCGACGGACCTTGGTCTGGGTCACTTCTACACCGCACTTCTCGCAGATCACACCACGGTGTTTCAGGCGCTTGTACTTGCCGCACAGACACTCGTAGTCCTTCACCGGTCCGAAGATACGGGCGCAGAACAGACCATCACGCTCCGGCTTGAAAGTCCGGTAGTTGATGGTCTCAGGCTTTTTGACCTCACCGAATGACCAGGAGCGGATCATGTCAGGAGAGGCCAGACCGATCTTGATACTGTCAAACTCTTCGGTCTTGGTCTGAGCCTTCAAAAACTTGAGTAAGTCTTTCACGTGTTTCCCCTGTCAGGAGTCTAACCTCGGCGCCCCGGCTGCCGAAACAGCGGGGCGCCCACGTCAATTCTCGAACAATAAGAGCGAGCTCTTACTCTTCGTCCAGCTCGATGTTGATACCCAGAGAGCGGATTTCCTTCAGCAATACGTTGAAGGATTCGGGCATACCCGGCTCCATACGGTGGTCGCCATCCACGATGTTCTTGTACATCTTGGTACGGCCGTTCACATCGTCAGACTTGACGGTCAGCATTTCCTGCAGGGTATATGCCGCACCGTAAGCCTCCAGGGCCCACACTTCCATCTCACCGAACCGCTGACCACCGAACTGCGCCTTACCACCCAGCGGCTGCTGGGTAACCAGGCTGTAGGAACCGGTAGAACGCGCGTGCATCTTGTCGTCTACCAGGTGGTTCAGCTTCAGCATGTACATGTAACCCACGGTGACCTTGCGCTCGAAGGCGTTACCGGTACGACCGTCGAACAGGGAGATCTGACCGGATTCCGGCAGATCGGCCAGCTTCAGCAAGGCTTTGATTTCGCGCTCTTTGGCACCATCAAAGACAGGTGTAGCCACCGGCAGACCCTTACGCAGGTTACCCACCAGGGTACGCACGTCGTCGTCAGACAGCTCGGCAATGTTCACTTGCTGGGAGTCCTTCTCGCCCAGGTCATAGACCTGTTGCAGGAACTCGCGCATCTCGTGCAGCTCGCGCTGTTCTTTGATCATGCGGTCGATCTTCTCGCCGATGCCCTTGGCCGCGAGGCCCAGGTGCACTTCGAGGATCTGACCGATGTTCATACGAGACGGTACACCCAGCGGGTTCAGTACGATGTCGACCGGACGGCCGTACTCGTCATGGGGCATATCCTCGACCGGACAGATCTTGGAGATAACACCCTTGTTACCGTGACGGCCCGCCATTTTGTCACCCGGCTGGATGCGACGCTTGACGGCCAGATAGACCTTGACGATCTTCAGTACGCCCGGCGCCAGGTCATCGCCCTGGATGATCTTGCGACGCTTGTTCTCGAATTTCTTGTCGAACTCGGCCTTCAGCTCAACGTGCTGTTCAGCGATCTGCTCCAGCTCGATTTGCTTGGCCTCATCTTCGATGGCCAGCTCAAACCACTTGGAACGATCGAGCTTGTTCAGACGATCTTCGCTGTAACCGGCGGCCAGCAGCAGGTTGCGGGAACGGCCGAAAATGCCGTCTTCCAGGATCTTGAACTCTTCGGTCAAGTCCTTCTTCGCTTCCTTCAGCTGCATCTCTTCGATTTCTTTGGCGCGCTTGTCTTTTTCCACGCCATCGCGGGTAAAGACCTGCACGTCAACCACGGTACCGTACACACCGTTCGGCACACGCAGGGAAGAGTCCTTCACGTCGGACGCCTTCTCACCGAAGATGGCGCGCAGCAGCTTCTCTTCCGGGGTCAGCTGGGTTTCACCTTTCGGAGTCACCTTGCCGACCAGAATGTCGCCGCCCTTCACTTCGGCACCCACATAGACGATACCGGACTCGTCCAGCTTGGACAGAGCGGCTTCACCCACGTTCGGGATGTCAGCAGTGATCTCTTCCGGACCCAGCTTGGTGTCACGGGAGATACAGGCCAGTTCCTGGATGTGAATGGTGGTCAGGCGATCTTCCTGAACAACACGCTCGTTCACCAGGATCGAGTCTTCGAAGTTGTAACCGTTCCACGGCATGAACGCGACGCGCAGGTTCTGACCCAGCGCCAGTTCACCGAGATCGGTGGACGGGCCGTCAGCCAGTACGTCGCCCGCCATCACCGGCTCACCCAACATCACGCACGGACGCTGGTTGATACAGGTGTTCTGGTTGGAACGGGTGTATTTGGTCAGGCTGTAGATGTCGATGCCGGCTTCGCCAGGCAGCAGCTCATCTTCGTTGACCTTGATAACGATACGGGAGGCATCGACATAGTCGATCATGCCGCCACGCTTGGCCACTACGGTCACACCGGAGTCAACGGCCACTGCGCGTTCCATACCGGTACCAACCAGCGGCTTGTCAGCGCGCAGGGTCGGTACAGCCTGACGTTGCATGTTTGAACCCATCAATGCGCGGTTCGCGTCATCGTGTTCCAGGAACGGGATCAGGGCCGCTGCCACAGAGACGATCTGTTGCGGGCTCACGTCCATGTACTGGATCTGGTCGGCGTTCATAAAGGTGGATTCACCTTTGTGACGGCACGGGATCAATTCATCTTTCAGACGGCCATCTTCGGTGGTCGCGGCGTTGGCCTGTGCGATCACGTACTTGCCTTCTTCAATCGCAGACAGGTAATCCACTTCGTCGGTGATCACACCGTCGATCACCTTGCGGTACGGGGTCTCGAGGAAACCGTACTCGTTGGTGCGGGAATACACGGACAGCGAGTTGATCAGACCGATGTTCGGACCTTCCGGCGTTTCGATGGGGCACAGACGACCGTAGTGGGTCGGGTGTACGTCTCGAACTTCGAAGCCGGCACGCTCACGGGTCAGACCGCCCGGGCCCAGCGCGGAGATACGGCGCTTGTGGGTCACTTCGGACAGCGGGTTGTTCTGGTCCATGAACTGGGACAGCTGGCTGGAACCGAAGAACTCTTTGACCGCGGCGGAGATCGGCTTGGCGTTGATCAGATCCTGCGGCATCAGGGTGTCCAGATCGCCCAGAGACAGGCGCTCCTTCACCGCACGCTCGACACGGACCAGACCGACACGGAACTGGTTCTCGGCCATTTCACCGACGGAACGAATACGACGGTTACCAAGGTGGTCGATATCGTCCACTTCGTCGTTACCGTTACGGATGTCGATCAGGCGCTTCATGACCTCGACGATATCGTCCTTGGTCAGCACGCCAACGCCAGTCTCGTCTTCACGACCCAAACGGCGGTTGAACTTCATCCGACCTACGGTAGACAGGTCGTAACGCTCGGAAGAGAAGAACAGGTTCTCGAACAGCTGCTCGGCCGCTTCGCGAGTGGGCGGCTCGCCCGGACGCATCATGCGATAGATCTCGACCAGGGCTTCCAGGCGGCTGGAGCTGGAGTCGATACGCAGGGTCTCGGACATGTAGGCACCGTGATCCAGTTCGTTGGTGAACAGAACCTCGAAGTGCTTGAAGCCGGCTTGGGACAGGTTGGCAACCGCTTCCAGGCTCAGCGCCTGGTTGGCAGTGACAACCATCTCACCAGTCTGCGGGTGCGCGTAGTTCTTGGCTGCAACTTTGCCAACAACATACTCTACCGGCACCTCGATCTGGGTGATGCCGTCTTTTTCCAGCTGACGGATGTGACGGGCAGTGACACGACGACCGGTTTCAACCACCACGGCGCCATTGGCAATGATGTCGAAGGTCGCGGTCTCGCCACGCAGGCGCTCGGGCACCAGATCCATCATCAACTTGCCATCCTTGACTTCGAAACCGATGGTCTCGAAGAAGGTGGCCAGGATTTCTTCGGAACTGAAGTCCAGGGCGCGCAGAATAATGGAGGCTGGCAGTTTACGACGACGGTCGATACGGACAAACAGGTTGTCTTTCGCATCGAACTCGAAGTCCAGCCAGGAGCCACGGTAGGGGATAACGCGAGCGTTATAAAGCACCTTACCGGATGAATGTGTTTTGCCTTTATCGTGGTCGAAGAAGACGCCCGGGCTGCGGTGCAGCTGGGAGACGATGACCCGCTCGGTACCATTGATGACAAAGGTGCCGTTCTCGGTCATGAGCGGAATCTCGCCCATGTATACTTCTTGTTCCTTGATATCTTTGACGGTGCCGGCAGCTGCTTCACGGTCGTACAGAACCATACGAAGCTTGACACGCAGCGGCGCGGAGTAGGTCACTCCACGGATCTGGCATTCTTTTACGTCAAATACCGGCTCACCCAGGCGATAGCTGACATACTGAAGCTCAGCACTACCGGAGTAACTGGTGATCGGGAAAACGCTACGGAAAGCGGCCTCTAGGCCATATTCACCTTCCGGGTCGGCCTCGATGAACTGCTTGAAGGAGTCCAGCTGAATGGACAACAGATAAGGCGTGTCCAGTACCTGGTCTCGCTTACCGAAGTCCTTACGAATGCGTTTTTTTTCGGTATAAGAGTAAACCATAGGGTTCCTCAGCTCGCTGATAAGTGACCCACTCTGTCCCGCGGGACAGCTCTGTCTCAACACCGTTTTGTGTTGGCCCGGACGATGAAGCGGTCCGGATTGCTGGTGCACCGAGAGTCGTAAACGGTGTGAAATGCTCTCAGTCTACAGCGCAAAAAGGCTGGTGAACAAACATTCACCAGCCCTAGCCTGTTTTATCAGGCTAATCTACATAAATGCAGATTATTTGATCTCAACAGAAGCACCGGCAGCTTCCAGCTCTTTCTTCAGAGCTTCAGCTTCGTCCTTGGACACGGCTTCTTTCAGATTGGTCGGAGCAGCTTCTACCAGGTCCTTGGCTTCTTTCAGGCCCAGACCGGTAGCGCCACGAACGGCCTTGATGACGGCAACTTTGTTGGCGCCAGCAGCAGTCAGAACTACGTCGAACTCGGTCTTCTCTTCTACTGCTTCAGCAGCAGCCGGGCCGGCCATGACGGCAGCAGCGGCAGAAACACCGAACTTCTCTTCCATAGCTTCGATCAGCTCAACAACTTCCATTACGGACATGGAAGCAACGGCTTCGATGATTTGGTCTTTAGTGATAGACATGACAAAAATTCCTGATGTTGAATAAACTCAAACAGCCTAGATAGGCGAGAATCAAGCAGCAGCTTGTTTCTGGTCGCGAACAGCAGCGATAGTACGAACCAGCTTGCCAGCAGAGGCTTCCTTCATGGTAGCCATCAACTTCGCAATTGCTTCTTCGTAAGTCGGCAGCGTGGCCAGACGATCAATTTGTGCTGCGGCGATAAACTCACCGTTAAAAGCGCCAGCCTTGATTTCGAACTTTTGGTTCGCTTTGGCAAACTCTTTGAACAGACGAGCGGCAGCGCCCGGGTGTTCGTTAGAGAAAGCAATCAAGGTAGGACCGGTAAATGCGTCGTTCAGGCACTCGTATTCGGTACCTTCTACCGCGCGACGCAGCAGGGTGTTACGCACAACGCGCATGTACACACCAGCTTCACGAGCGGTCTTACGCAGGACGGTCATCTTGTCTACAGTGACGCCGCGAGAATCGGCTACAACTGCAGAAAGAGCGCCTTTGGCAGCTTCGTTGACTTCAGCAACAATTGCCTTTTTGTCTTCGAGTCCCAATGCCATTGGCTTAACTCCTGGATTGAATCCGGGTCTGTTGACCCAGTACTGACACATCCCCCCTACCTTTACAACAGAGGGGAACGATGCGGTAGCAGGATTCCAGAAGAGAAAGAATCTTTCTCGCTGGGTTTCCGGCACCGTCTACGCAGGAAGAATTAAGGCTTTGCGGCCTCCTGCGGTCTTGGACGGAGGTCGAAACCCCCAACCAATCAAGGCGCAAAATTATAGATTAAATTTTGCGCCTTGTAAAACCCATCAATTAGGCCTGAGCTTCCAGGGAAGCTTGGTCTACGGCAACACCGGCACCCATGGTGGTGGAGATGCTGACTTTCTTGATGAATACACCCTTGGCGGAGGACGGCTTGGCCTTCTTCAAGGCAACCAGCAGCGCTTCCAGGTTTTCTTTCAGCTGAACTTCGTTGAAAGAGACCTTGCCCAGAGTGGTATGAATGATACCGTTCTTGTCGTTACGGTAACGAACCTGACCAGCCTTGGCGTTCTTGACGGCTTCGGCTACGTTCGGAGTGACGGTACCCACTTTCGGGTTCGGCATCAGACCGCGCGGGCCCAGGATTTGACCCAGTTGACCAACAACACGCATGGCATCCGGGGATGCGATGACGACGTCGAAGTTCATCTCGCCTTTCTTGACCAGCTCGGCCAGGTCGTCCATACCAACCAGTTCAGCACCGGCAGCCTTGGCGGCTTCGGCGTTGGCACCCTGGGTGAACACGGCGACACGGATGTCACGACCGGTACCGTGCGGCAGTACAGTTGCACCACGTACGTTCTGATCGGATTTACGAGCATCGATACCCAGGTTGACAGCAACGTCAACGCTTTCAACGAACTTGGCAGTAGCCAGTTCTTTCAGCAGGGCAATGGCTTCGTTGATGGAGTACTCTTTGGTACCGTCAACTTTTTCGCGAATAACGCGCATACGCTTGGACAGTTTAGCCATTGTCTTACTCCTCCACTACCAGGCCCATGGAACGAGCGGAACCGGCGATGCAACGTACTTTTGCATCCAGATCGGCACCAGTCATATCCGGCTCTTTGGTCTTGGCGATTTCTTGCAGCTGAGCCACAGTCACCTTACCAACCTTGTCTTTGTTCGGCTTGGCAGAACCAGACTGGATACCAGCGGCTTTCTTCAGCAGGAAGGAAGCGGGCGGAGTCTTGGTTTCGAAGGTGAAGGAACGGTCGCTGTAAACGGTGATCACGACCGGAGTCGGAGAACCTTTTTCCAGCTTTTCTGTACGGGCGTTGAACGCCTTACAGAATTCCATGATGTTCACGCCGTGCTGACCCAGAGCGGGACCAACGGGAGGGCTGGGGTTAGCACTGCCAGCCTTAACTTGCAGCTTGATATAAGCTGTGACTTTCTTAGCCATTACAAAAATACCTCAAAAATGGGTTCTAACGCCTCGGAGACATGCTCCTGCAAACGGCTCCCCAACAAATAAAGGGGCAGCGAATTATAGAGATAATCGCTGCCCCTGACAACCGTTAAACGTACAGAGATTAATCAGCCTTTTTCGACCTGACCAAAATCCAGTTCTACCGGCGTTGAGCGGCCGAAGATCAGTACGGAGACCTTCACGCGGCTCTTTTCGTAGTCCACCTCTTCAACGGTACCGTTGAAGTCGGCGAACGGACCATCGGCAACCCGGACCATCTCACCCGGTTCAAACAGGGTTTTCGGACGCGGCTTGTCGTGGGCATCTTGCAGACGATTGAGGATGGCATCCGCTTCCTTATCGGAGATAGGAGCAGGGCGATCGGAGGTACCGCCGATGAAACCCATGACGCGCGGTACATTGCGTACCAGGTGCCATGTGGTTTCATCCATCACCATCTGGACCAGGACGTATCCCGGGAAAAATTTGCGCTCACTCTTGCGCTTCTGGCCAGCACGCATCTCGACCACTTCTTCGGTCGGGACCAGCACTTCACCAAACAGCTCTTCCATGCCATGCATCTTGATATGTTCACGCAGGGATTTGGCAACACGGCCTTCGTAGCCGGAAAATGCCTGCACGACATACCATCTCATACGCTGTTCACGTTGTTCAGTCATGGCTTATCCTTACACACCGGTAATCAGGTTGACCAACCAGACCAAGGCGCCGTCCAACACGAACAGCAGCAGCCCCATCACGGCAGTCACCGCCAGCACAATCAGGGTTGTCTGAATGGCTTCCTGACGGGTCGGCCATACGACCTTGCGGACTTCCAGGCGAGACTCACGGGCAAACGCCAGTGTTGCCTTGCCCTTGGTGGTTTGCAGGGCCACTGCACCGGCAGCAGCGATGACAACGACCACACCCAGGGCGCGGACGGCAGCAATAACGTCGCTCAGCAGGTAATTGCCCACTACAGCGGCCGCCAGGATGATGAAAACCAGGCCCCAAAGCAGGGTATCCTTGCTTCCGCCCTGACCCTCAGAACTAACACTCATACAACCCACCTGTATCTGACGTAACCAAAGACACAAAAGCCCCGTACGAGACGAGGTATATGGCAGGGGCGGCAGGACTCGAACCCGCAACCATCGGTTTTGGAGACCGCTGTTCTACCAATTCGAACTACGCCCCTGCATAAGAAAGCCCCTATTATAGGGGCTTTGCTTTATTTATGTAAGCCAAGATTAAGCGATAACTTTGGCTACAACACCAGCACCTACGGTACGGCCACCTTCACGGATGGCGAAACGCAGGCCGTCGTCCATCGCGATCGGCGCAATCAGGGTAACAACCATCTTGATGTTGTCGCCCGGCATGACCATCTCTACGCCTTCCGGCAGTTCGATGGTACCGGTCACGTCGGTAGTACGGAAGTAGAACTGCGGACGGTAGCCCTTGAAGAACGGAGTGTGACGACCACCTTCTTCTTTGGACAGCACGTACACTTCGGATTCGAACTTGGTGTGCGGCTTGATGGTGCCCGGCTTGGCCAGTACCTGACCACGCTCTACGTCTTCACGCTTCACGCCACGCAGCAGCGCGCCAACGTTCTCACCTGCACGACCTTCGTCCAGCAGTTTGCGGAACATTTCAACGCCGGTACAGGTGGTCTTGGTGGTATCTTTGATACCAACGATTTCCACTTCTTCACCAACCTTGACGATACCGCGCTCTACACGACCGGTTACTACGGTACCACGGCCTGCGATGGAGAAGACGTCTTCGATAGGCATCAGGAACGGCTGGTCAATGGCACGCTCCGGCTCCGGAATGTAGGTGTCCAGGTGGCCAGCCAGTTCCAGGATCTTCTCTTCCCACTGAGCTTCGCCTTCCAGCGCTTTCAGTGCGGAACCACGTACTACCGGCAGGTCATCACCCGGGAAGTCGTACTCAGACAGCAGTTCGCGAACTTCCATCTCGACCAGTTCCAGCAGCTCTTCGTCATCTACCATGTCGCACTTGTTCATGAACACGATGATGTACGGAACGCCTACCTGACGACCCAGCAGGATGTGCTCACGAGTCTGCGGCATCGGGCCGTCAGTCGCTGCTACTACCAGGATTGCGCCGTCCATCTGGGCAGCACCGGTGATCATGTTTTTAACGTAGTCGGCGTGACCCGGGCAATCTACGTGAGCGTAGTGGCGGGTAGCAGTGTCGTATTCTACGTGGGAGGTGTTGATGGTGATACCACGCTCACGCTCTTCCGGTGCCTTGTCGATCTGGTCGAAGGCGAAAGCTTTACCACCGAAGTGCTTGGCCAGCACGTTGGTGATGGCGGCGGTCAGGGTGGTTTTACCGTGGTCAACGTGGCCGATGGTACCCACGTTAACGTGCGGTTTATTACGCTCAAATTTTTCTTTAGACATGATCGTCCCTCTAAACTAACGCTGAGTACGCGGTGGCAAGCTAACCACAGAACAGTTTATATGATGGATTTGAATCAAGGGGAGTAGAGAGGTTGGTGCTGACAGGCTGGTTCGATTGCCGAACTCACCCTAAGGTGTGGCTCTCAGAATTACCTGAGCCATATCAGCATCTTGGAGCGGGCAGCGGGAATCGAACCCGCATCATCAGCTTGGAAGGCTGAGGTAATAGCCATTATACGATGCCCGCATTTCTCTAACCCAAAGAACTCAAACCGCAGAGAAATATGGTGGAGGGAGAAGGATTCGAACCTTCGAAGGCAGAGCCGTCAGATTTACAGTCTGATCCCTTTGGCCGCTCGGGAACCCCTCCAGTTGCATAAATGCCACAACGGTAATTCTGCTTGCACCCGTTGTTTTTGTCGCTTTTGCTGGGCAAATAGACGACAGACATCCAAGCGTCGCGCATTTTATGGTAAGGATTTTGGGGATGCAACCATTGCACCTTGCAAAATGTGCATTTATGCCGGGATCCAGGCAAAAAAACGCTCCTTCTCCGTCCCGACCGGACGCGTCCCTTGTCGCTCCCGATCCCTTGGTGTATGGTCGCCCTGCCCAAGAAACAGTGATGACACCATGACGACAGAGCATAACCCCTATTTGCAATTCACCCGCGAACAATGGGCGTTATTGCGCGATGCGGTCCCCCTGACCCTGACCGAGCACGATCTGCAGACCCTGCGCGGGATCAACGAGAAGGTGTCATTGCGGGAAGTGGAAGAGATCTATCTGCCCCTCTCCCGTCTCCTCAATCTCTACGTCAAGGCCAAGCAGCGCCGCAGCCGGGTGCTGGAGCAGTTTCTCGGTCAGTCCCGCGGCAAGGGCACCTATATCATCAGCATCGCCGGCAGCGTGGCGGGGGGAAAGAGCACCACGGCCCGTATCCTTCAGGCACTGCTGGAGCGCTGGCCGGAGCACCCCAGGGTGGAGCTGGTCACCACCGACGGCTTCCTGTTTCCCAACAAGGAGCTGGAAGCCCGTGGCCTGATGCGCCGCAAGGGGTTCCCCGAGTCTTATGACATCCGCCATCTGGTGGAGTTTGTCGCCAATATCCGCGCCGGCCACGAGAAGGTCGAGGCCCCCGTCTACTCCCACCTCATCTATGACATCCTGCCCGACGAGAAGAAGGTGGTGGAGCAGCCGGACATCCTGATCCTGGAAGGGCTCAATGTGCTGCAAAGCGGCATGGACTATCCCCAGGACCCTCATCGCGTGTTCGTGTCGGACTTCGTCGACTTTTCCATCTATGTGGATGCCGATGCCGAGCTGCTGCGCACCTGGTACATCGATCGTTTTCTCAAATTCCGCAGCGGCGCCTTCTCGGATCCCGACTCCTATTTCCACCACTACGCCAAGCTGGCCGAAAGCGAGGCGACCGAGATCGCCAACAACATCTGGCAGGATATCAACTACCTGAATCTGCAAGAGAACATCTTGCCGACCCGGGAGCGGGCCAACCTCATCCTCACCAAGGGCAACGAGCACGCCATCGAGCAGATCAAGCTGCGCAAGTGACCACTGTCGCAATGCATACATGGAAGAGGGGGCCCGCAGGTCCCCTCTTCCATTCAGTCGTCATGAGCGTATGGGTTCAGTCCCCCCGCCGCAGGGAGAGTTCCCCTCCCAGATAGAGCTTGAGCCCCTCTTCCGTCTCCAGACGCAGGGCTCCGCGTTCGTCGATCCCCCGGGCAATCCCGCGGATCACCTGCTCTCCCATCAGCAGCTTCACCGGCTGGCCGGCGAAGTGGTCGAGCCGGTTCCAGCTCTCGACAAAACTCGCCAGTCCCGTCTGTTCGAAGGTCTGCATGGCCTGCTGCAGGTGCAGCAGCACGCAGGCGGCCAGCTCGTTGCGATCCACCAGCTCGGGCTGGATATGGCGCAGCTCGGACCAGGCCTGATCGATCTTCTCTCCCTCCCGACTCGGCATCGCCAGATTGAGGCCGACCCCGATCACCAGATGGCAGCTGGCACCCGCACTGCCGCTCATCTCCACCAGGATGCCCGCCAGCTTGCGGCCCTGGTAATAGAGGTCGTTCGGCCACTTGAGCACCACCCCGGGATAACCGAGTGACTCCAGCGCCTCTACCACCGCCACGCCGACCGCGAGACTCAGTCCCATGGCGGCCGCCATGCCCTGCTCAAGCCGCCAGTACATGCTCAGGATCAGCTGGCAACCGAAGGGAGAAACCCAGGGTTTGCCACGACGTCCCCGCCCGGCGGTCTGGCACTCGGCCAGACAGCTTTCCCCGGAGCTCAGGGTATTGACCCGCTCCAGCAGGTACTGGTTGGTGGAATCGATGACAGGGAAGCAGTGCACCGGCGCCATCGGTGCCTCTGCCTGCAGCCGCCCCTCGTCATAGAGGGCCATGGGCACCGCCAGCCGATAGCCCTTGCCGGTCAGGCTGAAGAGATCAAGCCCCAGCTCCTTGAGCGCGGCCATGTGCTTGCTCACCGCCGCCCGGCTGATGCCAAGGCGCTCGCCCAGCTGCTCGCCGGAATGAAACTGACCATCGCTGAGCAGGGTGATCAGAGTCTGTCTGACGGGGGTCAGGGTCATGCCAGCACCTCGTCGAGCCAGGTTTCACCGCTGCGCCCAATGAAGCGCACCTCGTGTTCCAGCACCACACCGAACTGGTGCTCCACGCTGTCGCGGACATGGGCCGCCAGCGCGATGAGCTCCATGGCGCTGGCGCCCCCCAGATTGACCAGCACCAGCGCCTGCTCCTGATGGACGGCGGCACGACCGATGGCAAACCCCTTGAGACCGCACTGATCGATGAGCCAGCCAGCCGCCAGCTTGGCCTGCCCTTCTGCCGCGGGGTAGCAGGGCATCTGCGGGTATTGCTGTTTCAGGGTCTCGGCCAGGGCAGCGGGCACCACAGGGTTTTTGAAGAAACTGCCCGCGTTGCCCAGCACCGCCGGATCAGGCAGCTTGGCCATGCGGGTGGCACAGACTGTGTCGAAAATGGCCTGTGGCGAAGAGGCATCCCCCAGCGCCGCCAGCGGGCCATAACCGGCGACCGGGCGCCATGCCTTGGGCAGGCGCAGACCGACGGCGGTGATGAAGTGGGAGTCCTGATAGTCGTGCTTGAAGATGCTGTCACGGTAACCGAACCGGCAGTCGGCCGCCGCGATGCGCTCAACCTCGCCACTCTGCCAGTTGAACGCCTCCACGTAGGCACAGACGCTGGCCAGCTCGACCCCGTAGGCACCGATGTTCTGTACCGGGGCCGCCCCGACTGTCCCGGGAATGAGTGCCAGGTTCTCCAGCCCGTGCCAGCCCTGTTGCAGGGCGTGGCATACCAGCTCGTGCCAGTTTTCACCTGCCGCCACGTGTAGCCGCCAGTGCTCGGACTCCTCGTGCAGCATGATCCCTTTCAGGCCGTTGTGGACCACCAGACCGGCAAAGTCATCGCAGAACAGGATGTTGCTTCCTCCTCCCAGCACCAGGCGCGGCAAGGTGGCCAACTCCGGGTTGGTCCGCAGTTGCGCGAGATCATCCGGCCGGGTCACATCGGCCAGCCAGAGGCAGTGTGCGTCCAGGCCCAGAGTATTGAGGGTCGACAGGGAGGCGTGGGGGGTGAGTTTCATCTGTGTGTTCCGACAAGGACAAGGGCGCAGTTTACCCCAGATCCCCCGGGACAAAAAACCCGGACACTTTTCGGACTCAGGGCTCTGGAGTAGAGTAACCCCTTCATCCCGCTGAGGAAGCATGCATGAACAATCAATTCGCCGTCATCGGCCTGGGCCTGTTTGGCAGCGCCTTGTGCGAAGAGTTGCAGCGCCAGAATGCCGAGGTACTGGCCATCGACATCGACGAGAGCAAGACCCGCCAGATAGCCACCCTCTGCAACCACGTGATCGTGGCCGATGCCACCGACGAGGCTACGGTCGCCGAACTGGGCCTGGCGAATTTCGACATCGTCTTTGTCGCCATCGGCGACAACCTGGAGACCAGCATCCTGACCACGCTGGTGCTGAAAGAGGCGGGCGTGAAGAAGGTCTGGGTCAAGGCACGCGACAAGTTCCACGCCAAGATCCTGCAGAAGGTGGGCGCGGACAAGGTGATCAACCCGGAGTGGGACATGGGCCGCCGGGTAGCCCAGAGCATGCTGGACAACCGGCTGTTCGACTACCTGGAGCTGGGTCACGACATGGTGCTGACCGAGTTCGTGATCGGCCTGCAGCAAAACACCCGCACCCTGGCAGATTTGCACCTGCTGCAGCAAAGCGATTTCCAGCTGCTGGCCATCAAGCGTGGCGAGGTGCTCCACAACGTCCTGACCGGCAAGATGGAGCTGCAACTCGGTGACATCCTGATCCTGGCCGGCAACAAGCACGCCATCGATCACTGGCTCGACACCCTATGATCAACTGGCGCAGCAACTACGCCTTCACCCTGCACCGGGAAGACAACTCCCGCTGGAGCGAGGCCAAGCTCATCCTGGGCAGTTTCCTCATCATCCTGCTGGTCGGCACCCTGTTTCTGGTCCAGCCCTCCAGCCACAAGGGTGAGGTCACCGTCATCAACGCCCTGTTCACCGCCACGTCGGCCATCAGCGTGACCGGCCTCGGGGTGGTGGATACCGGCACCGCCTTCACCCTGCAGGGGCAGATCATCCTGTTGATATTGATGGAGATTGGCGGTCTCGGCCAGATGACCATGACACTGCTGCTCATCGCCATGTTCAGCAAGCGGGTCGGGCTGCGCCAGCAGGTGCTGGCCAAGGAGGCACTGGGCCAGGAGGGATCCGTCAACATCGTCCAGCTGGTGAAGCGCATCGTCCTGTTCGCCCTGATTGCCCAGCTGATCGGCACCGCCATCATGGCCATTCGCTGGGTGCCCGACATGGGCTGGAGCCACGGCCTCTACGTCAGCTTCTTCCACGCGGTGTCGGCCTTCAACAACGCCGGCTTCTCGCTGTTTGCCAACAACCTCATGGACTACCGGGATGACCCCATCATCAGCCTGACCATACCGGCCCTGCTGATCCTGGGGGGGGTAGGCTTCACCGTCATCGTCGACCTGGTGCGCAACCGCCGCTGGCGCAAGCTGAAACTGCACAGCAAGCTGATGCTGCTGATGACCCCTGCCCTGCTGCTGCTGGGGACCCTGATGTTCTGGCTGCTGGAGCACAACAACCCGGGCACCCTGGGCAACGCCTCCTTCGGGAGCCAGTGGCTGGCCGCCTTCTTCCAGTCGGCCACCGCGCGCACGGCGGGCTTCAACACGGTGGATATCGGCCAGATGGTACCGGCCTCCCTGCTGTTCATGATGATGCTGATGTTCATCGGTGCCGGGGCGACCTCGACTGGGGGCGGTATCAAGGTCACCACCTTTGCCGTCGTCCTGCTGGCGACCCGGGCGTTTCTGACCAAGCGACCCCATGTCACCGCCTTCGGCCGCACCCTGTCACCCCAGATAGTGACCCGCTCCCTGGCCATCATCATCGTCAGTACCATGGTGCTGATGCTGGCGATGTTCCTGCTGATGCTCACGGAGTCGCAACCCTTCGACAAGATCATGTTCGAGACCATCTCGGCCTTTGCCACCGTGGGTCTGTCCACCGGCATCACCGCCTCACTGAGCGAGCCGGGCAAGCTGATCCTGGTGCTGGTGATGATCTGTGGCCGTCTGGGGCCCCTCACCCTGGCCATCATGCTGGCCCGTCCGGTGGAGACCCGCATCCGTTATCCGGAAGAGAGCGTCTACACGGGGTAAGCCATCCCATCCATACAAAGAGGGGCCTCCGGCCCCTCTTTCTTTTCTATGTGATCACGGCGCGCGCCAGCCTCAGGCCGCCTTGCCCCTGGTCGTCCCCTTGCCAGTGCTCTTTCCAGGGCTCTTCCCCGCACGAGCACTCTTGCCCGTGCTCGTGCGGGGGCGTGCGGCGGTGGACGCAGTCCGCTTGCGGCGGGCAAAGCGGTGCTTGCTGTCACCGGGCGTCGCCTTGGGCAGCGCGCTGAAGCTGGCGCCGGAATCCTGCCGCGCCCCCTCGATCAGGCCGTTAAGCTGCTCGGTGAGCGGCCCCATGAACTGCTGGTAGCTGCCGTGACGTTCGGCGATCTGCCCCAGACTCTGCTCCCACAGTGCCGTCATGTCCGGTGTAGTGGCGGTCGCGGGCAGCGCCTGGACCAGGGCTCGCCCGGTCGGGGTGGCCTTGATGCTCTTGCCCTGGCGCACCAGGAAGCGGCGCTTGAACAGCAGATCGATGATCCCGGCCCGGGTCGCCTCGGTGCCCAGACCGTCGGTCTCCCGCAGGGTCTTGCGGATCTCGGGATCCTGCACATAACGGGCGATGCCGGTCATGGCGGCCAGCAGGGTGGCATCGGTAAACGGCTTGGGGGGCTGGGTCATCTTCTCCAGCAGTTCCCCCCGCTCGCACAGCAGTTCCTCCCCCTCTTTCAGGGCAGGCAGGGTTCCCGCCTCCTCCTCGTCATCCTCTTCCACTCCGAGCAGCGCCTTCCAGCCCGCCTTGAGGATGCGGCGCGCCTTGGCCTGGAACAGCCCTCCGGCGATGCGCAGCAACACCTTGCTGTCGTTGTACTCGAACGGCGAGTAGAACTGCAGCAGATACTGGCGGGCAATCAGGCCGTACAGCTTCGCCTCGTCGGCCCCCAGGCTCGCCTCCTTCCCCCTCTTCTCGGTGGGAATGATGGCGTGGTGGGCATCCACCTTGCTGTCGTTCCACGCCTTGCTGCGGATCCTTCCATCCGCTTCGGCGACCGCCCTGGCCAGCGCAGGGGCCGTGCTGGCGATGGCCTCCCGCACCTGGCCGGCCCGGTTGAAGTGCTCGCTCGGCAGATGGCGGCTGTCGGATCTGGGATAGGTGATGAGCTTGTGCCGCTCGTAGAGGCTCTGGCAGATATCCAGCACCCGCTTGGCATCCATGCCAAAGCGCTTGGCCGCGTCGATCTGCAGGCTGGAGAGGTTGTAGGGGAGCGGCGCCGCCTGCTTGCGCGCCTGCTCCTCCACCGCCTCCACCCGGGCGGGTTGCCTCTGGATCCGCTCCACCACCTTGGCGGCCAGCGCCCGGTTGAGCACCCGTCCCTCCTCATCCTGCCAGGGCAGGCAGGCCTCCGATGGCAGCCACCTGGCGGTGAAGCGTTCGTTGCCCTGGGTCAGCAGATGGGCCATCACCTCGTAGAACGGCTTGGGAACGAAGGCCTCGATCTCGAGATCCCGGCGCACCACCAGACCGAGTAAGGGGGTCTGTACCCGGCCCACCGATAGCAGTTCGCTGCAACCCCCCTTGCGGCCAAGCAGGGTATAGGCCCGGGTCATGTTGATGCCATAGAGCCAGTCGGCACGGCTACGGGCCAGCGCCGACACCGCCAGCGGCACGAACTCCTTGTTGTCCCTGAGCTTGTCGAGGGCGCGGCGCACAGCGGGGGGATTGAGATCGCTGATGAGGCAGCGCTGAACCGGTTTGGTCTTGGGATAGCCGAGAAAGTCGATCACCTCGTCCACCAGCAGTTGCCCTTCCCTGTCCGGGTCACCGGCGTTGACCACGCAGTCCGCCTGCTTGATGAGCCCCTTGATGACGGCCAGCTGGGCCTTGGTCTTGGGTTTGGCCACCAGCTGCCACTGGGTCGGGACAATGGGAAGGGATTCCATGCGCCACTGCTTGTAGGCGGCATCGTAGGCATCGGGCTCGGCCTGCTCCAGCAGGTGACCGATGCACCAGGTCACCACGTCTCCCTGCGCCGTCTCGATGAAACCATCCCCCTTCTTGTGCGGTTTGGGGAGGACATCGGCGATGGCGCGGCCAAGGCTGGGTTTCTCGGCGATAAAGAGTCGCATGATGGATACACCTGAATACTGTATATGTGAACAGTATACAATCCTCTCACCGCAAACCCCAAGCCCCGGGGTGGCGTACTGCCTCCTCGCCCCGGCTTGGGCATCGCTCTCACCACAGCACATCCCGCTCCCGCTGGATGGGAAAAGTGAGATTTAAATTCAAAAAATCATGACAAAACAAATAACAAAACCAAAAATCAATTATATGTCGAAATTAAAACCATGACCGAGGTCAACCCTTAGAATCCTGGGACTACTACTATATTGGTAATACCCGAATTCGAAGGACACCGTCACCATGCTTGGAAAACTGTTGAGAAAGACCTGGTTCTGGCTTCTGCTGCTCGGGGCCCTGCTGGGGGTCGCTGCACTGGGCGTCACCGTCACCGTGCTGCACAAGACCAGCTCCACCGAGTTCTGCGTCTCCTGCCACTCCATGCAGACCCCCCTCGCCGAATATCAGGGCAGTGTCCACTTCCAGAACGTGAAGGGGATCCGCGCCGAGTGCGCCGACTGCCACATCCCCAGTGAACCCGCCGCCTATCTCTGGACCAAGATCCGCGCCGTGAAAGACATCTATCACGAGGCGATCGGCACCCTCGACACCCCGGAAAAATACGAGGCCCACAAGCTGCGCATGGCCCAGACCGTGTGGGATCAGCTCAAGGCCAATGACTCCGCCACCTGTCGCAGCTGCCACAGCTACGCCGCCATGGACATCCTGGCCCAGCGCCCCAATGCCCGCGCCGAGCACCCGGTCGCCATCAAGGAGGGTCAGACCTGCATCGACTGTCACCGCGGCGTTGCCCACATCATGCCGGACATGAGCGGCCTGGCCGCCGCCGGTGCCAGCGAACTGGCCGCCGCCGCGGCCCAGACCCCGGTAACCGTCACCACCCGCTATGCCATCGCCACCACCCCGCTCTATCTGGATGCTGGCGCCAAGACTGACGAAGGCACCCTGATGCCCTCCACCCAGGTGGAAGTGCTGGCCAACGACAACGGCCGCACCCAGGTGCGCATCGACGGCTGGCAGCAGGACGGTGTGAGCGAGGTGTTCTACACCGCCCCCGGCAAACGGATCCTGAGCGTGCTGGTCGGCGAAGCCGCCAGAAAAGCCCTCGTGACCGGCAAGAGCGAAACCGACAGCGCCACCAACCTCACCTGGCATCAGGTCAGCCTGACCGCCTGGGTCGACCAGAGCCAGCTCATCGGCGACCAGGGCAAGCTGTGGCAATACGCCTCCACCCTGATGTCCAACAACTGCACCGGCTGTCACGGCCTCACCGCGCTGGATCACTTCAACGCCAACCAGTGGATCGGCGTCATCAAGGGGATGGAGTCCCGTACCTCCCTCACCCCGGAGCAGGCTCGCATGTTGACCCAATACGTGCAGAAACACGCCAGCGACATGAGCGCGGCCCATTAAGGCAGGAACAGAGGACTCTCCCATGACTTTTTTCAATGACCAACAGACCAACCTCTCCCGCCGTACTCTGCTCAAGGGGCTGGGGGCCTGTGCCGCCCTGCCCCTGCTGGCTGGTCTCTTCCCGAAAAGCGCCCTGGCCAAGGCCGTCAGCACGGCCCTTGAGCAGTTCCCCACCCTGGTGCCCGCCCAGAAAGGCATCCTGACCGGCGCCCACTGGGGGGCCTTCGAGGCCATCGTCTCCGAGGGCCGCATGGTGCGGGTCCAGCCGGTGGCCGACGATCCGGCACCGAATGACCTCATCGACATGGCGCCGTTCCAGGTCCACGCCAAGAACCGCATCAAGTACCCCATGGTGCGCAAAAGCTGGTTGGAGCACGGCCCGGGCGCCAGACCGGAGCTGCGCGGTGCCGACGAGTGGGTACGGGTGAGCTGGGAAAAGGCCATCGACCTGGTGGCCGGCGAGATCCAGTGCGTCCAGTCTGATTTCGGCCCCCAGGCGATCCACGCCGGTTCCTACGGCTGGAAGAGCGTGGGCATGTTCCACAACAGCCGCACCCTGCTGCACCGCCTGATGAACCTGGCCGGGGGTTTCACCGGCTATGCCGGGGACTACTCCACCGGCGCGGCCCAGGTGATCATGTCCCACGTGATGGGCTCCATCGAGGTGTACGAGCAGCAGACCGCCTGGCCCAACGTGGTGGAACACGCCGAACTGGTGGTGCTCTGGGGGGTCAACGCCCAGGTGACCCTGAAGAACAGCTGGAACATGCCGGATCACGAGGGGCAGGCCGGCTTCAAGGCGCTGAAAGAGAAAGGCACCCGGGTCATCAGCATCGACCCCGTCTACAACGAGACCGCCAAGCTGGTCGGCGCCGAGTGGATTGCCCTGAACGCCTACACCGACGTGGCCATGATGCTGGGGGTGGCCCACACCCTCTACAGCGAGAAGAAGCACGATCAGGCCTTCCTCGATCGCTACACTGTCGGCTTCGACACCTTCCTCGCCTATCTGCTCGGCAAAGAGGACGGCCAGCCCAAGAGCGCCGAGTGGGCGAGCAGCGTCTGCGGCGTCGATGCCAAGGTGATCCGCCAGCTGGCCCTCGACATGGCCGCCAAGCGCACCATGATCATGGCGGGCTGGGGCATGCAGCGTCAGCACCACGGTGAACAGCCCAACTGGATGCTGGTCACTCTGGCCGCCATGCTGGGCCAGATCGGCCTGCCGGGGGGCGGCTACGGCTTCAGTTACCACTACTCCTCCGGTGGCAGCCCCACCGCCAAGGGCGGCATTCTGGCGGGCATCTCCGCTGGCAATGCGCCGAAGAACAGCCCGGCCCCGATCCCGGTGGCCCGCATCGCCGACTGCCTTGCCAACCCGGGCAAGACCATCGACTTCAACGGCCGCAAGGTGACCTATCCGGACATCAAGCTGGTCTACGTGGCGGGGGGCAACCCCTTCCACCACCATCAGGACACCAACAACCTGCTGCAGGCGTGGCGCAAGCCGCAGACCGTGATCGTGCACGAGCCCTACTGGACGGCGACTGCCAAGCACGCCGACATCGTGCTGCCGGCCACCACCAGCTATGAGCGCAACGACCTGGAGATGGGGGGCGACTACTCCCAGCGCTACGTCTTCCCCATGCACCAGTGCGTCCGCCCCCAGTTTGAAGCCCGCAACGACTTCGACATCTTCAGCGCCATCGCCGCCAAGCTGGGCGTGCAGGAGCAGTACACCGAAGGGAAGGACGAGATGCTGTGGCTCAAACAGATGTACGACGGCATGGCGGCCCAGGCCCGTGGCGCCCGGGTGGCACTGCCGCCGTTCAACATGTTCTGGGAGTCCAACAACTACATCCGCTTCCCGATCCCGGAAGCCAACCGCCAGTGGATCCGTCACGCCGATTTTCGCGAAAACCCGCTGCTCAACCCGCTCGGTACCCCGTCCGGCAAGATCGAGATCTTCTCCAACACGGTGGCGGGGATGGGTTATGCCGACTGCACCGGTCATCCCAAGTGGTATGAGCCCAAGGAGTGGGTGAAGAGCGAGGTGGCGGCGCGCTATCCGCTGTCGCTCAACACCTCCCACCCGACCCAGCGGCTGCACTCCCAGCTCGACAACACCCCGCTGCGGGACAAGTTCGCCATCGCCGACCGCGAAGCGATCATGATCCATCCCGCCGACGCCAAGGCCCGTGGCATCCAGGATGGCGATCTGGTGCGGGCCTTCAACGAGCGCGGCCAGATCCTGGTGGGGGCCCTGATATCCGCCGATATCCGGCCCGGGGTAGTGCGGGTGTGTGAAGGGGCCTGGTATGACCCGGCCAAGCCGGGCGAAGCGGGCAGCATCTGCAAGAACGGCAACGTCAACTGCCTCACCTTCGACGAGGGCTCGTCCAGTCTGGCCCAGGGCAACTGCGGCCACATGGCCCAATTGCAGATAGAGAAGTATATCGGGCCAGTGCTCGCCAACACGGCGCACGAGGTACCGGCCAACGGCTGAGTAGAGGACTGAGCAACAAAAACGGCGCCATCAAGGCGCCGTTTTCTTATCGCAGTTTGTGGTGTGGCTCAGAATCACAAGTCACCCTCAACCATATACTCTTCCGCATACTCCACCCGCCTTGCAGCCAGAGCGCGGACAAGGTGGCTCAGAAGTCTCCTTCCACCATGTACTCTTCGGCACACTCCACCAGCTGGGGCCAGAGATCTTCCGGCACCCAGGCCTCGGGGTCATCCTCGTCACCGTCATACTGGCTCCAGAAGAAGGCTCGCAGCCCGCTTGCGAAGTCGTCGCTCAACTCCGCCAGTTCGGAGAGGGGCCCCAGCCAGGCAATGCGGCGCAGGCCGGAGGCGAGATCGTTGATGGCATCCATCAGGGTGCGATCATCCAGGCTCTGCTCCACCAGCAGGGTGAAGCGCTCGCGGGCGCTCTCGGTCTGATCCTCGTCCAGCTCACCCACGTCGGCCAGCAGGTCGACAAAGTCCTCCAGCAGGAACTGGATCAGGGCATCCCTGTCCTCGAACCACTGGATCTGAGCCCCCTTGGTGCCCAGCACCGAGGCATCGAACGAATCATCGAGATGGCACAAAGCCCAAGGATCGTCAGTCATTGCTACCCTTCCTACACCTGAAACAAGAGACGTATCTTATGCCGGGTGCCGCACCCTTGCCAGCACGGCGGCACAAAAGGGGCCCCCCGACGGGGCCCCTCGTCACTCGACCCTGGCCACCTTGGGCAGGGAGAGGGAAGCGGCGAGCCCCCCCAGCTCGGCCCGCCCCATGATAAGGCTGCCGCGATAGGCTTCCGCGAGATCCGAGACGATGTTGAGGCCAAGGCCCGAGCCCGGCACCTTCTCGTCGAGGCGCACCCCCCGCAGCACCGCCTTGGCGATCTGATCCTCGCTCATGCCGGGACCGTCGTCCTCGATGCGCAGGGTGATCCAGCCCCCCAGCTCGGCGCTGGAGATGCGCAGCTCGCTGGCGGACCACTTGAAGGCGTTCTCCAGCAGGTTGCCCACCATCTCGTCGAAGTCCTGCTCCTCCACCCCGACCGCCAGATTGACCGGCACCTGCAAGTCCACCGTCTTGCCGGGATAGAGGCGGGAGAAGGCGCGGCAGATGTACTCCACCCGGGCCCGCACCGGGGTCGACACCCCGAGGATCTTGGCGGCGCCGGTCACCCGCGCCTTGCCGAGGTGGTAGTCGATGTGGCGCTGGATCTGGTCGAGCTGCTCGCCGAGGGCGGCCTGATCCTCCGGCGGCAACTGGGTCACCTGGTTGCGCATGATGCTGAGCGGCGTCTTGAGGGCGTGGGCCAGGTTGCCGGTGTGGGAACGGGCTCGTTGCAGCAGCTCGCCATAGTGGTGCAGCAGGCGGTTGATGTCCTCCACCAGCGGCTGGATCTCCAGGGGGTAGCGCAGCCGGAACCCCTCCTGATGACCCTGATGGACGCGGCTCAGCTCGCGGCGCAGCAGGTGCAGCGGGCGCAGGCCGTAGAGGATCTGGAACATGAAGCCGAGCACCAGGCCGGTGGCGGCGAAGCCGAGGCCGAGGAACAGGCTGATACGGGTCTTCTTCAGGGTCTGGGTCAGGGCGCTGCTGTCCTTGGCCATCACCAGGGTGAAGACCCGATCAGACCCCGGCAGCAGCACGGTACGGGTCATGATGAGCAGGGGCTCCTTGTTGGGCCCCTTGCCGACGAAGAGATCCGGATCGCCGAAGGCCGACTTCAGGCCGTGGGCGCTCAGATGGGCATCCCACAGGGAGCGGGAGCGGCTGACCACCGTCTCCCCCAGCTCCAGCTGCCAGTAGTAGCCGGAGTAGGGCTGGCGATAACGGGGGTCGGCCATGGGCTCGGTGACCACCGGCATGCCGTCCGGCTGGATCTCGAGGCGGGAGAGCAGATCGTAGAGCTGCAGGCGCAGGCCATCGGCCTCCGCCTCCTGCCAGTAGTTGCGCATCATGGTCTGCAGGCTGAAGCCGGTGGCGAACAGGAAGAGACCGCACCAGACCATGGCGATCACCACCAGCCGACCTCGCAGGGTGCGTACCAGCCTCATTCAACCCACCCCGCCATCGGTTGCGAGGGTGTCATTCGTTGATCCGGTAGCCGAGGCCGCGCACCGTCTCGATGAGATCGGCGTGGGTCTTCTTGCGAATGCGGCCGATGAACACCTCCACGGTGTTGGAGTCGCGATCGAAATCCTGGGCATAGATGTGGTCGATCAGCTCGCTGCGGGACACCACCTTGCCCCTGTGCTGCATCAGGTAGCCCAGCACCCGGAACTCGTGGGCGGTGAGCTTGATGGGGGTTCCTTCGTACCACACCTGGGACGCCGCCATGTCGAGACGCACGCCACCGATCTCGAGGATGGAGCTGGCGTTCCCCGCCGCCCGGCGCACCAGCGCCTGCACCCTCGCCACCAGCTCCGCCACCTGGAAGGGCTTGGTGAGGTAGTCGTCCGCCCCAGCGTTGAGCCCTTCAATCTTCTCGTGCAACTGGCCACGGGCGGTCAGCACCAGCACCGGGGTGTCCATCCCCTTGTTGCGCCACTCCTTCAGTACGCTCAGGCCGTCGCGACCGGGCAGGCCGAGATCCAGGATGATGGCGTCATAGGGTTCGGTCTCGCCGAGAAAGCCCGCCTCGTTGCCATCGTGGCAGAGATCGGTGACGAAACCGGACAGACGCAGCTGTTCCGCCAGCTGGCCCGCGAGGATCTTTTCATCTTCAACTATCAGAATGCGCATACATGGGTATCCAAAACAGGGTTGTGCCGGCACCGGCAACGGTTGGGGGGGACGAACCGGACGGCGGTAGGTTCGCGGACTCACGCCGTTACTCCTCTTCCGGGGGCGGGCGCGGAGCGAACAGGCGTTCCAGATGGTGACCCTTGAGCCACACCATCTCCAGGTTGTCAGCCCGGTAGCCCACCTTGATGACGCTGTTCTCCTCGTCGATGAGCCTGAGCTCGTAGAGCCAGACGCCATCCTCCTCACCCAGATCGACCCGCAGCACCCGCACCGGCAGGCGGGAGGCCACCGCCATCAACTCATGAAAAGGACGGACCCGCCCCTCGCTGACCGCCTGTTGCAGCAAGGCCTCGTTCGGCTGGGCCGCCTGAACCAGCATCGGCAGCAGCAATCCAAGCAGGGGCAGCGCGCTATTCATGGGTGATTCATCTCTCAAAACCTAACATAATGCCGTTTATAGTGTGCCAGCCATGAATCCGGAATGAATATGATCCCACGCAGTATCCTGCTGATCTTGTGCCTCTTTTCCACCTTTGGCTGGGCGGCGCAGACACGTCTCGACATGGCCGGACTGGTCAAGTTGTTGCTGGCACAAGGGTATCACGACATTCGGGAAGTGGAGCTGGAAGGGGACAAATTCGAGGTCGATACCCTGAATGCCGACGCTCAGCGCGTCCAGTTGCAGGTCGATGCCAACACCGGCGAGATCACCAAAAAAGAGGCCGAATAGGCCTCTTTTGCTATGGGCGTGACGGCTGTTGCGCCGCCCCCCTCCCGGCTACTTGCGCTCGCCTGCGCCAGGGGCGCAGCAGCTTTTCCCGACGGGGCCACAGCAGGGCGCAGGCCAGCACCAGATAGATGAGGGGCTCCTGCCACCCGCTCTTGACCGACCACCAGTAGTGTATCGGCACCAGCAGAGCCACCCCGTAGATCCAGTTGTGCAGCTTCTGCCAGGCAGGCCCCATGCGACGCAACAGGGCCGGGATCGAGGTGATGCCGAGCGCCAGCAACAACAGCAGCGCCACCATGCCCACCACTATGTAGCTGCGCTTCACCAGCTCGCCGCCAATCAGTCCCCAGTCGAACTGCAGATCCAGCCCCAGCCAGACCATGAAGTGCAGGGACGCCCAGGCGGCGCACCAGAGCCCGAGGGGGCGGCGCAACTTGATGAGCTGCCCCTGGCGCCAGCGCTTGGCGAGCGGCGACACCAGCAGGGTCAGCAACAGCAGGTGAAGGGCCCCCTTGCCAAGGTAATGGGTCAGCCCCTGGACCGGATCCCCCCCCAGCAGCCCGGCTGGCACGGCATAGCCCAGCCAGAGCAGAAAACCGAGCGAACCAAGGTGCACCAGCGCCCGCAAGCCGTTGATATGGGCTGTTTTCAGTCTCGGCGTCATATTGCAGTTCCCGTCATGTTTTTCCCGCTTCTCATCCCCTCTCCCACCTGGGGAAAAGGCGGCAAGAGATCAGTCGGACAGCGCGTCAGTCTCAATACCATCTACGCAGATCCATCCCCTGATAGAGGGACGCTACCTCGTCGCCGTAGCCATTGAACATCAGGGTCGGCTGGCGCTTGGCCCCGAAGATGCCCCCCTCGCCGATGAAACGCTCGCTCGCCTGGCTCCAGCGCGGGTGATCCACGCTCGGGTTGACGTTGGCGTAGAAGCCATATTCGTTGGGGGCCAGCAGGTTCCAGGTGGTGGGGGGCATCTCCTCCACCAGGCGGATGGAGACGATGCTCTTGATGCTCTTGAAGCCGTATTTCCAGGGCACCACCAGCCGGATGGGTGCCCCGTTCTGGGCGGGCAGGGTCTTGCCATAGAGCCCCATGGCGAGGAAGGAGAGGGGGTGCATGGCCTCGTCGAGGCGCAAGCCCTCCACATAGGGATAATCGATGCCGCCCCCCAGGGCACGGGAGGCCTGCCCCGGCAACTGTTCCGGATCATAGAGCGTCTCGAAGGCCACGAACTTGGCGCGACTGGTGGGCTCGGCACGGCGGATCAGATCCGCCAGCGCAATGCCGCTCCAGGGCAGCACCATGGACCAGGCCTCCACGCAGCGCAGCCGATAGATGCGCTCCTCCAGCGTGCTCTTGTTGATGAGATCCCACACATCCAGGGTGAAGGGTTTGGCCACCTCCCCTTCCACCTTCAGGGTCCAGGGCTCGGGCTTGAGGTAATGGCCGTTGCGGGCCGGATCCCCCTTGTCGGTCCCCAGCTCGTAGAAATTGTTGTGGGTGGTGGCCTTCTCCTCCGGGGTGAGGATCAATCCCTCTGGCCGGGTCGCGGCACGGATGTCGAGGGGTCTGGTGGGGGCCACGGGGGCCGGCTTGTCCGATGCGAAGAGATCCAGCAGGCTGGCCTTCACCGGAAACGCCAGGGTGGCGGCACCGACGCCCAGGCCCAGCCCTTTCAGGATGCGGCGACGATCCTGATAGACGGTTTCCGGCGTGACATCCTGTTCGGTGGGGTGATGAGAAGTACGGCGCTTGATCAACATGAAAAAACTCCCGGGACGATGAGGTTGACAACCATAAGACCCGCCCCGGCCGAGTTTTATTTCACACAGAATTACATGAGTTGGTAAAGGGGCAGTGCCTTGGCCATGGTACCGGCCAGGAAGAGCACTACGAACACCAGCAGAGGAACGATCACGTTTGGCACCATCAGACTCACTCCATGAGCAGGACAGGGCCTCTAACTATGGAACAAGGTCTGCGGCGCCTCCAATGAATTTTTTTCGCGAGCGCAAGCGTATTCCAGAGTTGCAAAGAGTGACCGGGATCACACACAATCCGGCCCCAGCTTGCTGCCGCTCTACCGCGGAGTAGGCTGCCTCCTTTTCCGGATTCAACCACTGAGAGTCACGCCATGAGCCCACTGTTCGCCATCGCCATCACGACCGGGATCCTCTCCGCCGTCTGGGGTGGACTGGCCGCCGCACTCGGTCTCATCTCCTGGGTCGGCTTCCTCGGCTGCACCAGCTACTTCGCCTCGAGTGGCGGTTACAAGGCGCTGTTGCAGACCCTGCTGTGCAACACCACCGGCATGCTGTGGGCACTCCTGCTGATCCACGGGGAGACCTGGTGGGGGGCCGGCATGGCGGGATATCTGATGACAGGGGTGGTGGCCACCCTGATGTGCGTGCAGGCCAGGCAGCAGTGGCTCGCCTACATTCCCGGCACCTTCGCCGGTTGCTGTGCCACCTTCGGCGCCGCAGGCGAGTGGCGGCTCATTCTGCCCTCCCTCATCATCGGCGCCCTGTTTGGCTATCTGATGAAGGCGAGCGGCCTCTGGCTCTCCCAGAAGACTCTCTCTACCAGCGGTGTCAGCGACCCGGCCTGAGGCCGATTCTGTCGGAAACCAGAGGGGGGGGGGGGGGGGGGGGGGGGGGGGGCCTTTCTCACCGCCCGCATCGACCTCAACGAGAGTGTCCCCTTTCTCAGCAAGCTGCCCGTCTGCCGCATCACGACCGTGGTGGTGGATGAGGGGCAGCGCTCCCGGGGCAT
>NZ_JAPCIZ010000042.1:0-39063 GCF_027707725.1 Aeromonas sp. QDB25
TCATGGTGTTCCGCTTTGTTTCTTTGGCGAGAAGAAGCGTACCAGAACCGGCAGTTGGCCTCTTCTCTCCTATGCACCATGGGTGTTGCAGTTATTATCTGAATTCGCGACCCAGTTTTGGGGATGCAGCGGATATCCAAAATGCAGGGGGATGACATCATTCAAAATTACACGCTAGAAAAATAACCGCGGTACAGACCTGGCAACCATGGGGCCATAATCACAAACCCAGATAACCTCTATTCAAAGGAATTGATGAATGAGCATAAAAAAAATATCGGTAACAATGGTGATCGCCAGCATGAGTATATTGCTGACATCCTGCGCATCTGACCCGCAGCCAACATGGAGAAAAGAGGGCGTGTCACACGATGACACTCTCACTGCATTGTCTCAATGCAAATATGAGATCCGTCTGAACAATATCTCTGATGAGGAAAAAAACGAAGTCATCACCGATTGTATGCAGGCCAAGGGGTATCGCTGGAGAGCCTATTAATGACTTCAGCCGGTTGTCATTAATCATGGCAACCGGCTGTTATATTTCTTACTGACCAAACGCCTCATCACTTAATTGTCGCCATCTTCCGTACGCAGGATTGCTCCCTGTCATCCACCCGCTTGGCAAACCAGGCGGTGGTGAGGTTGCGGGTGATCTTGGGGCTCTTTAGCTGGATACCGGGCAAGATGGCGCGGGGTTGCCGTGTCCCGGCCTGTTTGTCGGCCAAGGCGAAGACCCTGTGGTAGAGATCGCTTTTGGCAAAGTCGCTGCTGTCCCCCAGCTTCAGGCTCTGGTGAATAGCCTGCTTGCTCATGCTGACGCGGCTGGCGATGCTGTGCACTGCGAGCTCGGTCTTGCCGGGCAGATCCGAGTCGTAGCGGATGAGATCCCCGTCCAGGGCCAGGGGCTTGCCACTCACCCGGCTTACCGCCGCCTGGAAGGCCGCATTGCGGCTCGCGTACCAGCCCGCATTGAAGTCGGCGAAGCGATAGAGGGTATCCGGGTAGTCGGCGGGATAGCCGAAGATGTGTTTGGTGCCAAACCAGATGCCGCCCCGACGAGTGAACACCTCGTGGCGAATGGACTCCTTCACGGGATAGGGGTAGCCACGGGCGTTGGCTTCGGCAAAGGCGACGCTCACCTGCATGGGGCCGCCGGTGCGCACCGGGTTGAGGTTGCCAAAGAGCTGCTTGCCCATGGGGACGCTGCCTATCATGTCTTCGAAGATCTCGCTCATCTCCCGCTCGGTGCGAAGTTTGTCGATACGCTCGGCATAGCTCTTGCCGGTGGGGGATTGGATGGAGAGGGCTGTGCGCACCATGAACTCGGGGATCAGCAGCTTGCCGGCCCGGGCATTGATCTCCTTCCAGGCAATCTTGTTGAGGTTGGGCACCACGGGGTCCGCCTGATAGGTCGCCTCCTGCTCCGCCACCGCCAGCACGCTGCAGACATTGTGATCGCTCACCGTCAGCCCCTGGGTGGTGAGCGCCGTCACCACGTCATTGGCCCAGCCCGGCTTGTCCACCACGTTGCGCGGAAGGAAGCGCACGATACGGCTCTTCATGTCGGCCGGTTTTTGCGGCTGCATCGCCTTGGGAATGGGGCGCCCCGCCGGCGTCGCCGGGCTGGTCGGGGCGGGAGGCTCGCTGGCACAACCCGACAGCAGGGCAAGGGTAAGCAGTGACAACCAGCGCCAATGGGCATGAAACAAGGAGTGAGAGGGGATCATGAAGGCTTCCTGAAGAGCGGGACCTGCCCCTCATCACGAATGAGAGGGCTCGAATGCATGGAGGCGGACATTGTAGGGAACAAGTCTGACAAGATGAAGGCGGATGAACCTGCTGGCCCGCTGGCTGCGGCATCCCCTGGCGCCATCACGCCAGCTCCACCCGGTTGCGTCCCCGATGCTTGGCCTGATAGAGGGCGAGATCGGTACGCTGGAGCAGGGCATCCACCCCCTCCCCGCTCTGGCTAATGCCCAGGGCAAGGCTCACGGTGAATCTTACCCCGTCACCTGAGACCAGCTCTTCGGTCGCGCACCTTATCTGCTCCGCCAGCGCACGGGCCTTGTCGCCCGTCATGCCGGGCAGCCAGATGGCAAACTCCTCTCCCCCAAGGCGTGCCACCACCCCATCCAATGGGCAGAGCTGGCGCAGCAGGGTGCTGAATTCACGCAGCACATTGTCGCCGATGGCGTGGCCATAGCGATCGTTGATCAGCTTGAAGTGATCGAGATCCAGCAGCAGGAGCGGCGTCCCCTCCTCTCCGTGCGCCTCCAGCACGGCGCGAAACGCGCGGCGATTGGAGAGCCCGGTCAGCTCGTCTGACATGGCGAGAGAGGAGAGCCGCATCTGGGTGCCATACATCTGCTGCACCATCAGCAGCACACCCCAGGCCGAGGCCAGCATGCCGATCGTGCGCAGGCTGTCTTCCACCGTGGAGAGCCACCAGGGCTGGAAATAGACCTCATCCATCAGATCGATGACGCCGGAAACGAGCCAGAGGGTCAGCCCGCCGGTGAGGGAGAGATAGGTTCTCAAGGTGATCTGGGCACACTGCACCACCCAGAACATGAACAGCAGGGTCAGCACGTTGAGCGCTTCGGCCAGAGCCCCGACGGTATAGAGGTTGTGCTCTGCCAGGGGATCAAAGCTGACCCCGGCCAGGATCCCCGTCAGCAGCAACAGACAGGGCAGGCTCACCAGCGCGAGACGACGGCAGGGAGGAAGCGAGAAGAACCGGGCGGGGTGAACGGATAACCTGAGGGGAGTCTTCATCATGTTTTGGGCTCCAAGCGCGCATGTCTTCTATCCCGAATGGCAGCCGTTGGCTGCCATCGCCAGCGAACCCCGACGGCATTCCTGGTGGCAAATCACTGATATTGTGGGCCGATTTTTCCATAAAAAACAATCCCCTCACCATATGGGTCAGGGGATTGTTGCAACGGGGACGGCGCGATCTGCCGTGACATCGGAGTGGGCGGCCCTTCCCTGCTCGCCCTCACGGCAAGCGGGCAGTGCCGCCTCAGGCGCTCTGGCGCAGGGCCTGATGCTGGGCGGCGCCGTTGATCACCGCCTGCAGGGAGGCGTTGACCACGTCGCGACCGACGGCGACGCCACACATCCGGGTGCCCTCGACGCTCAGCAGCACATAGGCGGCGGCGCGGGATTCGGTGCCGGCGGTGAGCGCATGCTCGGAGTAATCCAGCACATCGATGTGCATGCCGGTCTGACGCTGCCAGCCGTTGACCAGGGCGGTGATGGCTCCCTCCCCTTCACCGCACAGTTGCAGGGTGCCGTGGGGGGTCTGCAACTCCAGGCGCAGGCTCTCCTGACTGTCATGACCGAGCTGGAAGCGCCCGATGCGATAGCCGTGGGCAGGCTCGAGATAGTGCTGCTCGAACAGGGTACGGATCTGCTCCGGGCTGATTTCGCTGCTGCTCGCCTCAGCCTCGGCCTGCACCCGGCGGCTGAAGTCGATTTGCAGCCAGCGCGGCAGTTGCAGACCGAGGTCACGTTCCAGCAGATAGGTCACCCCTCCCTTGCCGGACTGGCTGTTGATGCGGATCACCGCCTCGTAGCTGCGACCGAGATCGGCAGGATCGATGGGCAGGTAAGCCACGTCCCAGTAGTGATCCGGTTTTTCTGCCGCGAGAGACTTGCGGATGGCGTCCTGGTGGCTGCCGGAAAACGCCGTGTAGACCAGCTCGCCGGCATAGGGGTGGCGCGGGTGCAGGGCAATCTGGGTGCAGGCCCCCACTGTGGCGACGATGGCATCCATGTCGGACAGGTCCAGCTCGGGGTCAATCCCCTGGCTGTAGAGGTTCATGGCCATGGTGACGATGTCCATGTTGCCGGTGCGCTCCCCGTTGCCGAGCAGGGTGCCCTCGATGCGATCCGCCCCCGCCAGCACCGCCAGCTCGGCGGCGGCCACCCCGCAGCCTCTGTCGTTGTGGGTGTGGATGGAGATGCTCACCTCGGGTCGCGCCTTGAGGTTGCGGCAGAACCACTCCACCTGATCCGCAAACACATTGGGGGTGCTCACCTCCACCGTGGCGGGGAGGTTCAGGATCATGGGGCGGGCAGCGGCACGCCACTCGTCGATGACGGCGTCACACACCTCGACGGCGAACTCCACCTCGGTGCTGCTGAAGCTCTCCGGAGAATACTGGAAACTCCACTCGGTGCCCGGATTGCGGGCCGCATACTCCCTCACCCAGCGCGCCCCCTGCACGGCGATGGCCTTGACCCCGTCCTTGCCTGAGTTGAACACATAGTTGCGCTGGGTCGGGTTGACCGAGTTGTAGACGTGAACGATGGCCCGCTTCGCCCCCTTGAGCGCCTCGAAGGTGCGGGCGATCAGATCTTCGCGCGCCTGCACCAGCACCTGGATGGTGACGTCATCGGGGATGAGGTTGCGCTCGATGAGTTCGCGCACAAAATCGAAGTCGGGCTGGGAGGCCGCCGGGAAGCCCACCTCGATGTGCTTGAAACCGATGTGGGTCATCAGCGCCCACATTTGCAGCTTCTGGGCCACCGTCATGGGCTCGACCAGCGCCTGGTTGCCATCGCGCAGGTCCACGGCGCACCAGAGCGGTGCCCGCTCCAGTACCCGGTTGGGCCACTGGCGATCCGCCAGGTTGATCACGGGGGCACGGCGGTATTTGCGATGATCGAAGCTCATATTCAGATTCCCTTGACGGATGGGCGAGGCGCCGGACGACCGGGCCGACAGGCGGGTGGGGCAAGGAGGGGAAGCGGGTTGGTGCGGTAACACCGGCCCTGACGAGTCGCGCGGCGGTAACCCCGCGACCGGTTTTCCTGCGGCCCCCGTCGGTCACCGGGGCCGGCCACGGCAGCCGGATCGGGCTGCGGGCGCTGATCCTCTCGCACGCCACCTTTTGGTGTGTCGGCGCAGACGACCTTGTTTGTATGAGCACCCAGTATAGGGAGGTCGTGGGGGCGAGAGATTGCGAAGATTGCACCCCATCATGCCAATTCAGCAATATTGATGCAGTGAAAGTTCATTCATGGGGTGAGTATCACCACCCATGATGATTTATTCGCCATCTCACCCATCTTCCTTGAAGGCGTTTCCCCGGAAGTGGCAGGGCACAGGCAATAAAAAACCCCGCCATTGCTGGCGGGGTTTGCGTGCATCGAGCGGGCAGCGTGCTGCCGGAGCTCTTAGCGGTTGTTCACCTTCTCGTGCAGCTCCTGCACCGAGTTCACATTGGCGGTGGCATCGACACTGATGGCCATGCAGGTGGCGAAGGCCGCGTGCAGCGTGGTGGTGTAGGCCACCTTGTGCTGCAGGGCGCCACGGCGCAGCTGCTTGGAGTCCTCGATGGCCTGACGACCCTCGGCGGTGTTGACGATGTAGGTGTACTCGCCATTCTTGATGCGATCCAGAATGTGCGGACGACCCTCGTGCACCTTGTTGACCAGACGCGGGTTGATGCTCGCCTCGCCCAAGGTCACGGCGGTGCCGTGGGTGGCGTCGAGGTCATAACCCAGCTCCAGCAGCTTGGCGGCCAGGTTCACCACCCGCTCCTTGTCGCCGTGGCGCACGGACAAGAGGGCGCGACCTTCGCTCGGTACCTGGTGACCGGCACCCAGCTGCGCCTTGGCATAGGCCTCGGCGAAGCTGCTGCCCACCCCCATGACTTCACCGGTGGAGCGCATTTCCGGCCCCAGCAGCGGGTCCACACCCGGGAACTTGGCGAACGGCAGTACCACTTCCTTCACTGAGTAGTAGGGCGGGATGATCTCGGTGGTGAAGCCCTGTTCTTTCAGGCTCTGACCGGCCATGACGCGGGCGGCAATCTTGGCCAGCGGAGCGCCGGTGGCCTTGGAGACGAAGGGCACGGTACGGGCGGCACGGGGGTTCACCTCGATGAGGTAGATCTCGTTGTCTTTCACCGCGAACTGCACGTTCATCAGACCGACCACGCCGAGTTCCAGCGCCAGCTTGCGTACCTGCTCACGCATCTCGTCCTGGATGGCCTTGGACAGGGTGTAGGGCGGCAGGGAGCAGGCGGAGTCACCGGAGTGGATACCGGCCTGTTCGATGTGCTCCATGATGCCGCCGATGACCACGTCAACGCCGTCGCAGATGGCGTCCACGTCCACCTCGGTGGCGTCGTCCAGGAAGCGGTCCAGCAGCACCGGCGACTCGTTGGAGACGCTCACTGCCTCGGCGAAGTAGCGGCGCAGGTCCTGCTCGTCATAGACGATTTCCATGGCGCGGCCACCCAGCACGTAGGAGGGACGAACCACCAGCGGGTAGGTGATGCGCGTGGCCAGTTGCACGGCCTGCTCCAGGGCGGTGACGGTGCCGTTTTCCGGCTGCTTGAGCCCCAGGCGCTCGACGGCGGACTGGAAGCGCTCGCGATCTTCCGCTCGGTCGATGGCATCCGGGCTGGTCCCGATGACCGGCACGCCGTTGGCTTCCAATGCCCGCGCCAGTTTCAGCGGAGTCTGGCCGCCGTACTGGACGATGACGCCCTTGGGCTGCTCGACCCGCACGATTTCCAGCACGTCTTCCAGGGTCACCGGCTCGAAGTAGAGACGATCCGAGGTGTCGTAGTCGGTGGAGACGGTTTCCGGGTTGCAGTTGACCATGATGGTCTCGTAACCGTCTTCACGCAGGGCCAGGGCCGCATGCACACAGCAGTAGTCGAACTCGATGCCCTGACCGATACGGTTCGGGCCGCCACCGATGACCATGATCTTGTCGCGGTTGGTGGGGTTGGCCTCGCACTCCTCGTCATAGCTGGAGTACATGTAGGCGGTATTGGTGGCAAACTCGGCCGCGCAGGTGTCGACCCGCTTGTAGACCGGGAAGATGTTGTGGCGGGCACGCAATTTACGCACTTCACCTTCGGCCACGCCTAGGATCTTGGCCAGACGGGCGTCGGCAAAGCCTTTGCGCTTGAGGGCGCGCAGGAAGTCGGCGTCGAGACCGGCCATGCCGCGCTCTTTCACCTGCTCTTCCAGTTTCACCAGCTCTTCAATCTGCACCAGGAACCAGGGGTCAATCTTGGTCAGCTTGAACACGCCATCCATGGAGAGGCCGGCGCGGAAGGCGTCGGCGATGTAGAAGATGCGCTCGGCACCGGCATCCTGCAGCTCGTGACGGATGCGGGTCAGGGAGTCGGGGGCGTTGAGGTCAACCATGGGGTCGAAGCCGGTCTTGCCGGTCTCGAGACCACGCAGGGCCTTGTGCAGGGACTCCTGGAAATTGCGGCCGATGGCCATTACTTCGCCGACGGACTTCATCTGAGTGGTCAGACGGTCGTTGGCGCCGGCGAACTTCTCGAAGTTGAAGCGCGGCACCTTGGTCACCACGTAGTCGATGGCCGGCTCGAAGGAGGCCGGGGTGCGACCGCCGGTGATGTCGTTCATCAGCTCGTCCAGGGTGTAACCGATGGCGAGCTTGGCGGCGATCTTGGCGATGGGGAAGCCGGTCGCCTTGGAGGCCAGCGCAGAGGAGCGCGACACCCGCGGGTTCATCTCGATGATGACCATGCGGCCGTCTTTGGGGTTGATGCCGAACTGGACGTTGGAGCCGCCGGTCTCGACACCGATCTCGCGCAGCACCGCCATGGAGGCGTTGCGCATGATCTGGTACTCCTTGTCGGTCAGCGTCTGGGCTGGCGCGACCGTGATGGAGTCACCGGTGTGGATGCCCATGGGGTCGAAGTTCTCGATGGCGCAGACGATGATGCAGTTGTCGTTGCGATCCCGCACCACTTCCATCTCGTACTCTTTCCAGCCGATGAGCGACTCGTCGATGAGCAGCTCCTTGGTGGGGGAGAGATCCAGGCCGCGTTCGCAGATTTCGACGAACTCTTCGGTGTTGTAGGCGATGCCGCCACCGGAGCCGCCCATGGTGAAGGAGGGACGGATGATGCAGGGGAAGCCGACCATCTGCTGCACGCCCCAGGCCTCTTCCATGTTGTGGGCGATGCCGGCGCGCGGGCACTCCAGGCCAATGCTGCGCATGGCCTTGTCAAAGCGGGAGCGATCCTCGGCCTTGTCGATGGCGTCGGCGGTGGCGCCGATCATCTCGACACCGAACTCCTTGAGCACGCCATGCTGCTCCAGCGCCAGGGCGCAGTTCAGCGCAGTCTGACCACCCATGGTGGGCAGGATGGCGTCCGGGCGCTCTTTCTTGATGATCTCGCGCACCACTTCCCAGGTGATGGGCTCGATGTAGGTGGCGTCGGCCATCTCCGGGTCGGTCATGATGGTGGCCGGGTTGGAGTTCACCAGGATGACGCGGTAGCCCTCTTCTTTCAGGGCCTTGCACGCCTGGGCGCCGGAGTAGTCGAATTCGCAGGCCTGACCGATGACGATGGGGCCGGCGCCGAGGATCAGGATGCTCTGTAGGTCGTTACGTTTTGGCATGGCTCTCTTTATCCTCTTAGGCGCGATACTGCTTAATCAATTCAATAAAGTGGTCGAACAGACCGGCACAATCGTGCGGGCCCGGGCTCGCTTCGGGGTGACCCTGGAAGCTGAAGGCCGGACGGTCGGTGCGATGGATGCCCTGGAGCGACCCATCGAACAGGGAGACGTGGGTGGCACGCAGGCACTCGGGCAGGGTCTGCTCGTCCACCGCAAAGCCGTGGTTCTGGGCGGTGATCATCACGGTGTTGTCGTCCAGACTCTTCACCGGGTGGTTGGCACCGTGGTGGCCGAACTTCATCTTGATGGTCTTGGCGCCGGAGGCCAGGCCCAGCAACTGGTGGCCCAGGCAGATACCGAACACCGGCGTGTTGGTATCAAGGAAGGTCTTGATCGCCTCGATGGCGTAGTCGCACGGCTCGGGGTCGCCGGGGCCGTTGGAGAGGAAGATACCATCCGGGTTCATCGCCAGTACCTCGGCGGCCGGGGTCTTGGCCGGCACCACGGTCAGGCGGCAGCCACGGTCCACCAGCATGCGCAGAATGTTGCGCTTCACGCCGAAGTCGTAGGCCACCACATGGTATTTCAACTCATCGGCCGTCGGGGTGACATGACCCTTGCCGAGCTGCCAGCTGCCTTCAGTCCAGCTGTAGGATTCGCTCACGGTCACTTCCTTGGCCAGGTCCATCCCCTTCAAACCGGGGAAGGCGCGGGCCTGTTCGAGGGCATGGGCTTCATCGAGCTGCTTGCCGGCCAGGATGCAACCGGCCTGGGCGCCTTTTTCACGCAGGATGCGGGTCAGCTTGCGGGTGTCGATGTCGGCGATGCCAACGATGTTGTGGGACTTGAGGTAATCGGAGAGGGATTGCTGATTGCGGAAGTTGGAGGCCAGTATCGGAAGGTCCCGGATGATGAGGCCCTGAGCATGGACCTGACTGGACTCTTCATCTTCGCTGTTGGTGCCGGTGTTGCCTATATGGGGGTAAGTGAGGGTAACGATCTGACGGGAATAGGAGGGATCTGTGAGGATTTCCTGATAACCCGTCATCGACGTGTTGAAAACCACTTCACCAACGGAACATCCCTCGGCGCCTATCGACACGCCTTTGAACACAGTTCCATCTTCCAGCACTAGCAATGCAGTGTGATTCAAGACAACCTCCAGTTATTTAGCTTTAAATTCAGCAATTTACCTGGGTGTTGCGGGCTCGGTTCCGGTCTTTGACAGGACTCGAACCCGGCAGATTTCTGGCAAATTGGGCGCATTCTACTTAAAAACGATCTCATTTCAACGTCTTTTCTCGTTTGAAATGCATCTAAATTCAATAAACAAGCAACATTACCCATTATCTATGCACTCACTCGCTTTGCAACCCCCTCTTCAAAAAGAAAAGCCAAACACAGACCACAAAGCGGCGCCCGATGCCATGCAACGTACAAAAAACCAAATTTACCACTTAATAAACAGCAAGATAGAAAATTAAAAAATAAACAACACGACAGCAAAAACACCATTTGAAGCCAGAAAAGTGAACGCCAAGAATAGAAAACGTTTTTCTTGGATTGCATTTTTAGTCTATTTCACATCAAGGCGAAATGCCCCCCGCAGGGGAATATTGAGACCCAAACCCGTTACCCCTTGATGACATTTTTGTCGCAAGAGGGTGGCAGGCTTGTAAGAATGGCAGGATTTAGCGAGGTTCACTCAAAAAGTGATGATTAAGGCTCATTTCTACAAAAAAGTGACAAAAAACCCCGGCGGACCGGGGTTTGGCAACCAGTACGGGAGTCTGCACTCCCCCTGAAGACGGTTTATTTCAGACCGAGCACATCCTGCATATCATAGAGACCGGCCCCTTGCTGGCCGAGCCACTTGCCCGCCCGCACTGCACCGTTGGCGAAGGTCAGACGGCTGGAAGCCTTGTGGCTGATCTCGACCCGCTCGCCGATGTCGGCGAACATGACGGTGTGCTCCCCCACCAGATCTCCGGCGCGGATGGTGGCAAAGCCGATGGTGTTGCGATCCCGCTCACCGGTGATCCCCTCACGGCCATAGACGGCGCACTCTTTGAGATCCCGGCCCAGGGTTTTCGCCACCACTTCCCCCATGGAGAGCGCAGTGCCGGACGGAGCATCCACCTTGTGTCTGTGGTGCCCCTCGATGATCTCGATGTCGGTGTACTCCCCCATCACCCTGGCCGCCTGCTCCAGCAGCTTGAACACCAGGTTGACCCCGACCGAGTAGTTGGAGGCGAAGACGATGCCGATCTGCTTGCCCGCCTCGTGCAGGGCCGCCTTGCCCGCCTCGTCAAAGCCGGTGGTGCCGATCACCATCTGCTTGCCATGCGCCAGTGCAAAGGCGAGGTTCGCCAGGGTCACCTCGGGGCGAGTGAAGTCGATGATGAGATCGAATTCGTCCTTCACCTTCTCCAGACTGTCGCTGATGATGACGCCAAGGCGCCCCAGGCCGTTGAGTTCACCCGCATCCAGACCGATCACGGCAGAGCCCGGTCGTTCCAGCGCCGCTCCCACCACCACGCCCTCGGCGTTGGCGATAGCCTCCAGCAGCACCTTGCCCATACGACCATTACAGCCCATCACGGCCACACGGATCGGATTGTCCATCTCCACCCTCTCATCTCTTTATTATGGAAAGAGACCGTTTTACCAGCCCGCGCCCCCTTTGAAAAGCCCGATCTGGCCCGCCAAACCACCCCGACATTTAAACGATAAATTCAATAAAAACAGAATAAATGACGGAATAAACAGACAAATCAGAATAACGAAGTAAAAAGCCCTATCCATCTGGATGGCTATCTTGACCCGGGCGGGCCGACTCACTACTGTTGGCCCCCCATGGTGGCAGGATGCCCGCCCTGTGCCCGCCCTGGAGGCGCCACAGGCAACGACAGGAGGTCATTGTTCAAGTTTCGAGGAACACATGATCCAGACCCAACCCCGTGCCAGAGCCCTGCTGCCCCTTCTGGTCTTTCTTGCCCTCTTCATCGGTACCGGTACCTGGCTGACCCTGCAGGGGGTCGAGTTCGCCTTCTACCAGCTCCCCGCCCCCGTTGCCGCCCTGCCTGCCGTCATGCTGGCCCTGCTGATGGGACGCGAGGGGTTCAACAAGAACCTCGAGACCTTCTTCAAGGGGGTGGGCGAGAGCAACATCATGGCCATGTGCCTCATCTATTTGCTGGCGGGCGCCTTCGCCACCGTGGCCAAGGCCACCGGCGGGGTGGATGCCACGGTCGCCCTCGGCCTCTCCCTCATTCCGGGCTGGTGCCTGCTGCCGGGGCTCTTCCTCATCTCTGCCTTCATTGCCACCGCCATGGGTACCTCCATGGGCACCATCGGCGCCGTGGCACCGGTGGCGCTGGGCGTCGCCCAGGCCGCCGGCATCGATCCGATGCTGATGGCGGGGACCATCCTCTCCGGCGCCATGTTCGGGGACAACCTCTCCATCATCTCAGACACCACCATCGCCGCCACCCGCAGCCAGGGCTGCGAGATGAAGGACAAGTTTCGCGAGAACATCAAGATTGCCGCCCCCGCCGCCGTGCTGGTGATCCTGCTCTATCTGGTGCTGGGCTCCACCGGTGAAGCGCCGGCCCCCACCGCCGAGGCGGACTTGCTCAAGGTCGCCCCCTATCTGCTGATCCTGGTGCTGGCCCTCTCTGGCATGAACGTCTTCATGGTACTGGGGCTCGGCATCCTGGCGGCCGGTGGCGTGGGGCTGCTTGGCAGCTACTCCCTCGGCCAGTTCAGCAAGGACATCTATCAGGGCTTCACCAGCATGCAGGAGATCTTCCTGCTCTCCATGCTCATCGGTGGTCTGGGTGCCCTGATGGAACGCCAGGGGGGGCTAGCCTGGATAAGTGAGCGCATCGCCGCCCTGATTGCCCGCTTCACCCGCCACCACGATGGCGAGCAGAACGAGAAGGCGGCCGAGCTCGGCATCGCCGGCGTGGTGAGCCTCACCAACCTGTGCACCGCCAACAACACCGTGGCCATCATAGTCGCGAGCAAGGTGGCCAGGGATCTGGCGGACCATCACGGGGTCACCCCGCGCCGCGCCGCCTCCATGCTGGACATCTTCTCCTGCGTGGTACAGGGGCTGATTCCCTGGGGCGCCCAGGCGCTGCTGCTGGGTTCCATCTTCGCCCTCTCGCCGATCCTGGTCGTGAGCATGAGCCTCTACCCCATGGCGCTGGCCCTGGCCGCCATCGTGGCCGTCTTCCTCAAGCACCAGATGGGCGCAGTGGCTCCCGCCCCCCACCGTTCCTGACACCCGACCTCAGGGGCCGCCCGGCTGGCGGCCCCGCCATCAGCTTTTCATCCCGTCGGCCCCTTGCTAAGGTAGCGCCAGCCCACCTTTGCCCAGGAGTCCCCATGCCGGATACCCAACCCGAACGCCAGAACCTGCGCCAGCTCATTCGCCAGCGCAGAAAAAGCCTGAGCCAGGCCGAGCAGCAGGCGGCGGCCCAACAGCTGGTCGAACGCTTCCAGGAACACCCCGGCATCCTCGCGGCCAGTCGCATCGCCCTCTATCTGGCCAACGACGGGGAGCTCGATCCCCTGCCCGCCATCCACTGGCTGTGGGCCCGGCAAAAGGAGGTCTACCTGCCGGTGCTGCACCCCTTCACCCCGGGTCACCTGCTCTTCTTGCGCTACACCGCCACCACCCCCATGACCCGCAACCGCTACGGCATCGCCGAGCCCGAGCTCGACGTGCAGCAGGTGCTGCCCCACAGCATGCTGGACATCATCTGCACCCCGCTGGTGGCCTTCGATGAGGCTGGCAACCGCCTCGGCATGGGGGGCGGCTACTACGATCGCACCCTCGCCTGCTGGCACGAGCACCAGCTCGGCCCAAGACCCCTGGGGCTCGCCCACGACTGCCAGCAGGTGGATGCCGTCCCCCGGGAGCAGTGGGACGTGCCGCTCCCCCAGATCATCACCCCCAGCCGCAGCTGGCACTTTGCCTGATCAGGCGGGGGCGCCCCCTTCGGTTCAATAAACGGCTATTTGCAATCTATGGTTGGAACACTCTGATTTTCAATCAAAGTCGCCAGCTTCGGCGTTCTCGATCAAGGTTGGAATGTGAGGTCCGTACTCAACCGTTTCAGACACACTCTTGGTTGGAATTGCTGTCACTGAAGGGGCTGTCAGACGTACTCCGCTTCCCACTTTACGGGCGTGTTTTGCATACAGCGTTTTGGCCCGAATGATGTCGTAGCTGTACCCACGCCCCAACCGATTGGAGACCTTGATCAGTCCGTTCAGGCATTCTGTGTAGGCATTTGTTATTCGATTGGGCGAATCCCAATAAGCGAAGATGTCGTCATAGTGGTTATGCACAGTCTTGGCAAGACCATGAAACTTCTCCATTTCCTTCTCAGGCAAACTGTTTTCCCATGCCTCAAAGGCGAGCATTGCAGCCTTTTTGTCCGGTTCGTCGTAAATCTTAAAAAAAGATTCCTTGAAGTCATAGGCCTGAGCCAAGCCGGGAATTGTCTGTCGAACAATCAGCAGCGCTTTCTGCTCTGCGGGGCTAAGGTTGTCTGGCCGCTTCAGTACAAGCCAACGGATCGACTTTTTTACTTGGATGCGTTCATCCTTGGTCAGCGTGGATTGATACTTCTTTCTCTCTTCCTCCAAGGCTTCGGATGCCATTTTCACGACATGAAACTTGTCGATGACCAGCTTTGCATTCGGCAAATATTGGCTGAATGAGCGTTTGAAGGGACGCCACATGTCCGTACAAACCCATTCAACCCGATCCTTGTTCGGCAAGTTTTCGAAGAACGGTTTCAGATGGTCTTGAGTACGAAACTCCAATATTTGAAAGACGTTATTAGTGGCAAGGTTTGTGATGACGCAGCGGTAGGCACCAGCCAAGCTAACCTCGTCAATGCCCATGATGACTGGCGTCTCATAGCGAACGGTGCTTTCCAGCTCTTCAATCAAGTCATGAGCTATGTTCTTGATCGTGTTTACCGCTAGGCCCGTCTGTTCCGCAAGGGCGTGGAAGGTCATGCCAAGGCAGCGCTGGCGAATGGCATCGACCAGACGTTTTGTAGCACGGCGCTTTTCGTCCAGAAATGGCAGTTCCGGCGTGACGGTTTTGCCACATGTGTCGCAGCGGTAACGCGGGCGGCTGATTTCCAATCGAACGGGCTGCATCTGCATTGGCGTGTCAGCAAACACGTTTGCGCGTCGCCCATGCCGATGCAGCGGTTTTGCGCAGTCAGGGCATTGCGGCAAGTCTCCCTCAACGACCTCTGCAATGACAGTGATGCCTTTACTGCCTATGCGCAGGTCGACTGGCTTTACGCCAGGCAAGTTGAGCAGATCAAACATTTAGATCACCCAGGTCAATGTTCTTCTGGTCGCGGATCAGCTCATAAATTACATCAGTTAATCCAGCCATCGCCTGACGATCCGACTTTAGAACCAACGTGGCAAGCTTTTGATGCGAGGTCAGCGCCCGCACAACGCCCTGCTGGACAGCGCCCGGCAGATTGCCTTTCAGCGCCTGATCTCGCGTGTTGTTTTCGATTTGGGCCATCACGACATCATTCTCACGGGCAATCGCAACGATGTGATTAACGAAAGTGGCCTGATCGCGCAACGGTGTGGCATCGCCAAACAGATGATTGAGTTTGTCGATAAGCTCGCGCAGGAAGTGCGGGTTGTCGCCCTTGCCGCCGCCACCGCCAGCGCCGATCGGTTTTAGAACCAGCGGATCGTCACCCTCAGAGGGGTCGTCCTCTTTGCCCTTGATGTCGAAGCCCGTGAGCACCAACCCTTTCAAGTCGACGTTCTCCGGCGTTTCGCCACTCAAGCGTTTTTGCAGCAGCCTGGCGAAGGCCGCGAAGTTCTCCAGCTCCGGGTCACCAAAGTCGATCAACTGGGCCACGTAGGCGTAGGTACGGCAGAAGCGCCCTAAACCGGACTTGAAAGCCATCAGCGTCTTGATCTGGTCGGCATGTTCTTGCCGGTGGTGATCGGCAGACTTCATGCCCGCCTCGTCGCCTTGGGTGTGCGCCTTATCGAAGGTGGCTTCCCAAGTCGCAATCGCTTCACGCAGCATCTTCAAACGCTGATTGAACAATCGCGTCGGTTTCTCGGTCGCAGCATACAGAGCCTTGTGCTGCGGCTCCTGCGCATGGGTGATGTCACGAATGGTCTTGAAACGAGCCTCTTTGAAGCTCTCCAGGTCGCTTGCCTCGTACAACCCTTGGGCGTCGAGTTGTTCCTTGATCTCGTAAACTACATTGAGGTCTTGAACATCATCAATCTGCGCCCCGTCGTCATACATGGCAAAGGCACGGCGGACGTTGGCTGGATCATTCACGAAGTCGATGATAAAGACCTCATCCTTGCCAGGTGCCATTCGGTTGAGGCGGGAGAAGGTCTGGACGATTTCCACATCGTTGGCGATCTTCTTGTCGACGTACATTGCCACCAATTTTGGTTGGTCGAAACCTGTCTGGAACTTGTCGGCTACCAGCATTACCCGGTATTCCGGGCGATCAAAGGCAAAGCGCAAGTCTTGGCCATTCACCTCGGGATTCATGCTGTCCTCGGTGAACTCCTCGCTCTCATCCACCAAGAAAGTGTCACCAACCAGACGGTCGTCGGCGGCGTGTATCACTTGCTTGCCCGTCATCTTTCCGGAGAAGGCAATCAATGAGCGAATGCCAGAATATTCCGAGTGTTTGGCAATGTAGGCGTCAAAGCTCTTCTTGTAGCGGATCGCCGCAGCCCGTGAACTGGTGACAACCATCGCCTTGCCCTTGCCATCGAGCCGGTGCGCCACGTTCTTGCTGAAGTGCTCGATGATGAATTGCACCTTCTGGGTGACATTGGTCGGGTGCAGCGACATCCATTGTGCCAAGGCCCGTTTAGCTGCCTTGCCGCTCACCCGTTTGCTATCCTCGATCTGCTTGGCGAGGTTGAACGCCGTCTTGTAGGGCACGTAGCCCAGCAGCACATCCAGAATGAAGCCTTCCTCAATGGCTTGCCGCATCGGGTAGCGGTGGAATGCGCGGGGAAGATTACTTTTCGAGGCTGGTTGTGTCGGGTCGGTCGGTCGGCCAAAGAGCATCATCGTGGAATGCTTCGGCGTGCCGGTGAAGGCGAAATAGCTGATGTTGTCCGGACGTGCCCGCGATTTTTGAAGCTGCTCAAGCAGCTCTTCCACCGTCAGCGTGCTCATCTTGCCATTGCCGCTCATGGCCAGCGCCGTCTGTAGCTTGGCGGCGGTCGAGCCGGTTTGTGAGTTATGTGCTTCGTCGATGATGACCGCGAAATTTTTACCCTTCAGCGTCTTGTCCGTCACGATGGCTTCCATCGCAAAGGGGAAGGTCTGAATGGTCACGACGATAATGGGCGTGCCCGCCAGCAAGGCATCCGCCAACTGCTGGCTCTTCGACTTCGAGGACTTCTGGCGATCAATCGCAGCGATCACGCCGAACTGATGGTCGAGCTGCTTCACCGCATCCTGAAGCTGCCCATCCAGCACATTGCGATCCGTCACGATGATGACGCTGTTGAAGATCGATTCACCATTGTCACGACGCAATTTCACCAGATCGTGCGCCGTCCATGAAATCGTGCTGGTCTTGCCGGAGCCCGCGCTGTGATCAGCCAGATACGACAAGCCGGGGCCGTTTTTCTTGGCATCGGCGATCATCTCATTGACCGCCGACCATTGGTGGAAGCGCGGGAAGATCAGCGTTTCCTTCTTCGACCAGTTGCCTTTCAGGTCAACCACATCCTTCTTTTCGACATAGACGAAGCTGTGGAAGATGCGCAGCCACGCATCCGGCTGACAGACCTGCTCCCAGAAGTAAGCAACAGGATATTCCTGTGTGCCATCGGGCTTTCTCTCACCCTCGGGGTTGCCTGCGTGGCCTTTGTCTCCCTTGTTGAATGGCAGAAAGAAGGTGTTTTCCCCGTCGAGCTTGGTGGCCATCTGGATGTCGGAGTCAGACATCGCAAAATGCACGACAGCCCCGCGCTTAAACGTCAGCAGCGGTTCCTTGCGTTTGGTCTTGGAGTCGTAGGGCAGCCGGTCGGTGCGGTACTGATCCATCGCCGCTTCTGCCGACTGGGTAAAGTCGGTCTTGAGTTCAACGGTCGCCACCGGAATGCCGTTGATGAACAGCACCAGATCAATCGCCAGCTTGCGTGATGGGTGGTACTGAAGCTGCGGCACCACACGCAGGATATTGGCGGCATAGCGCTTCAGCACGTCGGCGTTACGCATGTCTTCAGGCGCGGCTTCAGAGAGATCAAGATGCCCACACCCAGCAATGGAGAAGCCTTGACGCAGCACTTGAACCGCCCCATGCGTTTCCAGCGCCTTGGTCAGCCGATCCATCAGGGTGTCGAGCGCACGATCACCATTGTCCTTCTTGAGCTTGGCCCACTTCTCGCCTTGGCCGGAGCCTTCCAGCCAAGCAATAAGATCGTCAGCATACAACGCCCGCTCGGTATCGTATTGGGCGGTTTCGCCAACCTTCCAGCCTTGTGCCTCCAACTTGGAAACGATGTAGCTCTCGAAGTGCTTCTCTTGGTGTGCGGTGTCGCTCATGCGGACTCCCGAAGGTCGATTTGGCCGGTGACGGCAGCGGTGATGAAGGCAGCGCGGCGCTCTCTAAGCAGATCGATGCTGCGCTGGGTTTTTTCGGTGAGAAGATCAATTCGCCCGAGGGTTTGTTTCAGAGAGGTCATGATCTCGATCTGCTCATCAACAGGTGGAAACGCAAACCGGTACTCTCTGAACTTTTCGGCGGGTAGATGCGAGATCGTGGATTTCGTTTCGCCCTCTTCGAACACCCCATTCCTTTTTGCCGCGCCAAGAACATAAACATAGAACTCAACACAGTCTTTGTCTGGTGAAAGGCTTCTAAGGCGGTGAAGAGCTTTTTGGTAACCAATAACGTTGTCAGAGCCGCGCCAAACGGCAGAACGACCAATATCACCACCCTCGCACACCAAGAGGTCGCCATTCCTGACGGTGTAACGCTCGTGTTCATTTGGCGCTATATCCATTACAGGGAGTTCAGCAGTATTGATGCTGTCCCATTGAACATCCTTGTTCCTCAAATAGGGGATCGGGTGTTGCCCCGTGATGCGCTTCTCGTCCAACATCTTTCCCAGTTCAACTGAGTACCTGTAACTGAGCTTGCAAACAGCCCAATGCTCCGGCACCTCCCCAATCCACTCCACCCCAGAAGCCTTCATCTTCGCCTTGGGGTTCAGCCCCTTGGTGACGGCATGCGTGATGAGCGCCTGGCGCTTTTCCTTCAGCAGTTCGATGAAGCGGGTTTTCTTGGCAATCAAGGCGTCGAAGCGGGCGGTTTCGCGGTCAAGGCCGCTGGCAATAGAAACGCACTCCGAACGCGGAGGCATTGGAACACGCAAAGACCTTAACGCCTCAGTCGACAATTCCTGAAAGGTCGTGCCGTTACCCCGCAGCCGCAATTCTTCTCTGGCTGCAACTAACGTTGATGCCAAATAACTTGTGGGTACATCCTGCGCCGGTATTAGAGTGCGGCAGCCTTGGTTAATTGTTGAAGGGATCGTTGTTATTCCAACACTACCAATAGGTGCGCGGGTACTGAGAATCACGCTTCCAGGAGGGGATAGTTTTACAGCACAGCTTTCATAGCCCGCTTGGGTAATGTAGCGACGTGGAACTCCAAGTTCTGACGCGACTTCATTATCGATGTCTGTCGGGGTGTACCACGCAATATCCCCATCCCAGTATTCTGGTTTGCCGCTTTCGGGAGTTGTGCCATTTACGGTTTCCGCAATTACCTTGAGCGGAGTAACCCGCCAATGCTCCGGCACCTGTCCAATCCATTCCACGCCGGAATCCCGATAGACCGGGTAAGGCTTGTAGTGGCTCATGCTTGCTCTCCATCCGACGCAGCCAGGGCGGTGCGTTCCCGTGCGTGCTCGATGGCACGATGCAGACGCTCCCGCAGTACCGCAACGGGCGGCAATTCGACCAGGTATTCCGCGACCCGAATGGAGGCCTCATCCAGTTGCAGCAGTTCTACCTGCTCGGCATCGGCACTCGCGCACAAAATGAGACCAATCGGAGGTTCTTCGCCGACAGTGCGTTCGTGCTTGTCCAGCCAGCGCAGATAAAGCTCCATCTGGCCTTTGTGGCTGGGCTGGAATTTCTCCAGCTTCAGTTCAATGGCCACCAGGCGGCGCAGATGGCGGTGATAGAACAGGAGGTCGAGGTAAAAATCATCTCCACCGACGCTCATGCGCTTTTGCCGCTCAACAAAACAGAATCCGCTGCCCATTTCGAGCAGGAAGGACTCCATTTCGCGCAGGATGGCCGCCTCCAAGTCTTTTTCGCTGTAAGCGCCAGAGAGGCCAAGGAAATCGAGCAGATATGGATCACGGAACACCATATCCGGCGTCATCTGCCCGTCGCGCAAGGTGGCCAATTCCTGTCGGACAACTTCCTCGCTGTTTTTCGACAGGACCGTGCGCTCGAAAAGCATGCCGTTGATCTTCTGCCGCAAGGTACGAACACTCCAGCGCTCCACACGGCACATTTCGGCGTAGAACTCGCGGGCGAGCGGGTCTTTCAGCGGCAATAAGGCAATGAAGTGCGTCCAGGTCAATTCTCGTATCAGCGATACGACAATCCCTTCATCGGGGAACACTTCGGCGAACTGGATCATTCTGCGGAGATTTTTCTCTCCAAAACCGTTGCCGTAGTCCTGCTCCAATTGTCGTGCCAGCGATACGACAATCTGGCTACCGTAGGCAGCACGCTCACCGCCAAGAATTTCAACGCCAATTCGCTTGCCGATTTTCCAGTAGGTAAGCGTCAAGGCGCTGTTGGCGATCTGGGCAACTTGCCGCCTGGCATCGTCTATCAAGCCACGGATTTCTGACAGGAGAGCGTCCGGTGCGTGGGTTAATTGGCTCATTCTGTGGCTACCTCAGCGAGAAGTGCGGCAATCTCCGACTCAACCTGTTTCAGTTCGGCATCGATGTCATTCAGCTTGCGCGGCGGCACATATTTGTAGAAGAAGCGGTTGAAGTTGATTTCGTAACCCACGCGGCCAACTTTCTTGTCCTTCTCGTCGCAAAAGGACTCATCAATATAGGCATCCGGCAGATGTGGCAGCACCTCACGAGCAAGGTAGTCGCGGATGTCTTCGGTCAGCGGCACATTCTCGTAGTCGGTCAGTTCAGGATCGGAGATCACTACACCATTCGCATCGAGTACCGCCTCACCCTGCGGAACGCGCTGACCAAATGAATTCACCAAGGATTTCACGAAGGGTTTGCCTGCCTTGATAACCGTGCCAGCAGCCAGCACCGAACGCACCATTTCATCGGCGAAGGTTTCTGCCCAACCAACGAGTTGGGTCGTGCCCAAGTGCAGATGCAATGCGTCCAGCCAGATTTGTTGGTGCTCTGCCGATAACTTTTGCCACGCCTTTTCGTCTTGCAGCTTGGCCAGCCCTTTGTCGTCGATGACCAGCGACATGCGCAGCGGACGCAAGACCTTGATGCGGCGATAGCCAAAGCTGCGGTAATCGATCATCCGGGAGACTTCGCTGTTCTCGGCAGCGGCATAGATGTCGACGATTTGGCTGCGATGATCATCATCAACGCTGCGGCGCTTGTTGCCTTCGTTCTTGATCGACGACCAGAAACTTGTGGCATTGATCAGTTGCACCTTCTTTTCCCGGTGCGCAGCCTTTTTGTTCGAGAGGATCCAGAGGTAAGTGCCGATGCCTGTGCGGAAGAAGATTTCCGTGGGCAGCGCCACGATGGCTTCAACCAGATCGTTTTCAAGCAGCCAGCGACGAATTTCAGATTCTCCTGACGATGCGCCACCATTAAACAAGGGCGAACCGGACAACACGATAGCGGCGCGGCCACCGCCGTTCTCCGGCAACTCCAGCTTGCTGGCTAGGTGCAGCAGGAACAGCATGGAGCCGTCGTTGATGCGCGGCAGGCCTGGGCCAAAACGACCGTCGTATTTCTTTTCTTTGTGCTCGGTGTTTACGACGTCGGAATCTTTCTCCCATTTCTTGCCAAAAGGAGGATTCGAGAGGCAGTAATGGAAACGCTCGTTGGCGAACTGGTCATTGGAGAGAGTGCTGCCCAGCCGGATATTCTTCGACAGGTCGCGGCCAGGATCAGATTCCAGCGTGCGAAGCAACATGCTGGTCAGGCAGACGGCATGAGTTTCAGGCTCAAGCTCTTGTCCGTGCGGAACAAGCACAGGCGGAACTTTGAAGCGATTGCTGTATTCAGCGACGTGGTTCATGGCATCGGTCAGGAAGCCGCCTGTGCCACAGGTCGGGTCATACAGGGTGCGGATCAAACCGGGATTGGACTCGAAGAGCGCATCATCGGGATCAAGAAGCAGAGCCGTGGCCAGATGCACCACATCGCGGGGCGTCATGAAGTCCTCAGCCCCTTCATTCACCTCAGCACCAAAGCGGCGAATGAGGTGTTCGTACAGATTGCTCATGACCCGATCCGATACGACCTCTGGATGAAGATCAACGCCTGCAAAATTCTTGCAAATCTTGAATAGCACACCGGCCTTGTCGAGCCGGATAACAGTATTCGAGAAATCGAATTGCTCGAAGATAATCCGAGCATTGTCGGAGAAGTGGGCGATGTAGTCTTGGAGGTTCTGGCGGGTCTTGGTGCTGCCCAAATTACCCAGCGCGTATTCAGATGTGTTGTAGAACGGGTAGCGAGTGGCTTGACGCAGGATCAGGTCAATGTCGATCCCGGATGCCTTATGAGCAGCATGAGAGTCACAGACTTCCTTGCGGGTCGGCTCCAAAACGCACTCAAGGCGGCGCAGCAGCGTGAACGGCAATATGATTTTGCCAAAGTCGGTGTGCTTGAAATCACCCCAAAGGTCTTCAGCATTTTTCCAGATGAAATCTGCCAGTGATGCGCCTGAGCCTGTATGTTCTGCCATGCGGTTCTCCAACCATAGTTTGCATAAAACAGACTATCATGGTTGCAGGACAAATCAACCGCGTATTGCACAAAACTGACTAATGTCTATTTTTTGGGATATCGCCGATTCAACCCTAGGATGCAAATAGCCCAATAAACAGGCAAACGATTTACATCTTGGGGATTTTTGCGCCGGAACGTGAGCACCATGGTCGCTCTGGGGGGGATGCTTGGATATAATGCGCCCGCTTTTTCCATAAGGATCCATCATGACTCAAGATGAAATGAAGAAGGCGGCCGGTTGGGCTGCGCTCAAATACGTGGTACCCGGCACCATCGTCGGGGTGGGCACCGGCTCTACCGTCAATCACTTCATCGACGCACTGGCGACCATGAAAGACCAGATCAAGGGCGCGGTGTCGAGCTCCATCGCCTCCACCGAGCGCCTCAAGGGTCTCGGCATCCCGGTGTTTGACCTCAACGACATCGATGCCCTCTCCGTCTACGTGGATGGTGCCGACGAGATCAACGCCAGCCGCGACATGATCAAGGGGGGCGGCGCCGCCTTGACCCGCGAGAAGATCGTCGCCGCCGTGGCCGACCAGTTCATCTGCATCATCGACAACACCAAGACCGTCGACGTGCTGGGCACCTTCCCCCTGCCGGTGGAAGTGATCCCCATGGCCCGCGAATACGTGGCCCGCGAGATCCGCGCCCTTGGCGGCAACCCGGTGTGGCGTGAAGGGGTGGTGACCGACAACGGCAACATCATCCTGGACGTCAAGGGCATGGCCATCACCGATGCCAAGGCTCTGGAAACCCGCCTCAACAGCATCGTGGGCGTGGTCACCAACGGCCTGTTCGCCCACCGTGGCGCCGACGTTGTGCTGATCGGCACCCCCGAGGGTGTGATCACCAACTAAGGCCTGCTCCCCGGACCTCCCCCTCCGGGCAAGCCCCTGCCCGGGTCAGTCAATCTGACTGCCCCAAATGGACAACGGCGCCTCATGGCGCCGTTTCTGGTTATCCCTCAATGGCTTGTAGCAGCACATCTGCAACAATCGTTGATAACTTCAAAGAATTTGACTTTCGTCACAAATATTCCCTCTCCCAAACGTTTTTGCTACTTTACGGTTTTCTTCACACTGCAAGCCTGAACGCATTTTTCAAAACAATAGAGGGAACGTCATGACAGCCAAGTTTTCGCTGGACAAGGATAAGATCAAGGTACTGCTGCTGGAGGGAGTCCATCCCAACACGGTGGAGACCTTTCGGGCAGCCGGCTACACCAATGTGGAATATCTGAAGACGTCCCTGTCGGAAGAGGAGTTGATCGAGCGCATTCGTGACGTGCATTTCGTGGGCCTGCGTTCACGCACTCAGATCACCGAGAAGGTCCTGGATGCTGCAACCAAGCTGGTGGCCATCGGCTGCTTCTGCATCGGCACCAACCAGGTCTCCCTCGACGCCGCCCACGTGCGCGGCATCCCCGTCTTCAACGCCCCCTTCTCCAACACCCGCTCCGTGGCCGAACTGGTACTGGGGGAGATCCTGCTGCTGCTGCGCGGCATTCCCGAGAAGAACGCCAAGTGCCATCGCGGCGTTTGGGAGAAGCTGGCCAACCGCAGTGTCGAAGCCCGCGGCAAGAAGCTCGGCATCATCGGCTACGGCCACATCGGCACCCAGCTTGGCATCATCGCCGAGATGATCGGCATGAAGGTCTACTACTACGACATCGAGAACAAGCTCTCCCTTGGCAACGCCATCCAGGTGCCGAATCTGGTGGAGCTGCTCAACATGTCTGACGTCATCAGCCTGCACGTACCGGAAACCGCCTCCACCAAGGATCTCATCGGTGCAGAGCAACTGCGCATGATGAAACCGGGCGCCATCTTCATCAACGCCTCCCGCGGCACCGTGGTGGACATCGACGCCCTGGCCGACGTCATCAAGAGCGGTCACCTCTCGGGCGCCGCCATCGACGTCTTCCCGGTGGAGCCCAAGTCCAACGACGAGGAGTTCCTCACCCCCCTGCGTGGCCTGGACAACGTGATCCTGACCCCCCACATCGGCGGCTCAACCCAGGAAGCCCAGGAGAACATCGGTCTGGAAGTGGCCAACAAGCTGGTCAAATACTCCGACAACGGCTCCACCCTCTCCGCGGTCAACTTCCCGGAAGTCTCCCTGCCCGGCCACAAGGGCTCCAGCCGCCTGTTGCACATTCACCGCAACCAGCCCGGCGTGATGAACCAGATCAACCAGATCTTCGCCGACGAGGGGATCAACATCGCCGGTCAGTACCTGCAGACCAGCAGCGAGATCGGTTACGTGGTCATCGACGTCGAAACCGAGCACAGCGAGAAGGCCCTGGCCCGTCTCAAAGAGATCAATGGCACCATCCGTGCCCGGATCCTGCACTGATAAACCCTTATCTGCGCAGCAAAAAGCCCGTCGTGATGACGGGCTTTTTTATGTCAGAAGAAAGCTTGCTCTCGCAACCTACCACCAGCCCAGCAGGTTGCGGCCCACCAGGGCACCCCACACCAGGGCATTGAGGGCCAGGGCGATGAAGACGGCGGCGGAGCCCAGATCCTTGGCGCGGCCCGAGAGTTCGTGATGCTCGGAGCCGATGCGATCCACCACCGCCTCCACGGCGGAGTTGAGCACCTCGACGATCACCACCAGCCAGCTGATACAGACGAGCAGCAGGATCTCGTTGAGGGAGTCACCTATCCAGAATGCCAGCGGCATCAGCAGCAAGATGAGCAGCAGCTCCTGACGGAAGGCGGCCTCGTTGACCCAGGCCGATTTGAGACCTTTCATGCTGTAACCGGTTGCGTTGATGATGCGGGTGATCCCGGTCGCGCCTGGCTTTGCCACGATAACTACCTCATTTGAAATGGCTTTTGGGTTCACATCCTATCAGAGCCGCCCAAGGTTTCCATCGGGTGACTTTTGCTTTATTTTATTCCCTTGCATTTTGGCATCCCGCCCACCTTATCCACTCGAGAATTGAGTCGTATGTCCATTCACACCGATGAATTGCGCACCCGTCGCCTGGAGGCCCTGATCACCCCCAGCGAGCTGGCGCACGCCTTCCCGTTAACCGACACCATCGCCCAGAACCTGCTGGATGCCCGCCGCCAAGTGGAAGCCATTCTGTCCGGTGAGGATCAGCGCCTGCTGGTCATCGTCGGCCCCTGCTCCATCCACGATCCCGCCGCCGCCCACGAATACGCCCTGCGTCTGAACACCCTGCGTGAAGAGTACAAAGAGAGCCTGTGCATCGTGATGCGCACCTACTTCGAAAAGCCGCGCACCATCGTCGGCTGGAAGGGGCTCATCAATGATCCGCGCCTGGACGGCAGTTTCGACGTCAATGAAGGGCTCAAACTGGCCCGCAAACTGCTGGTGGACATCAACGAGACCGGCATGCCCACCGCCACCGAGTTCCTCGACATGGTGACCGGCCAGTACATCAGCGATCTCATCACCTGGGGCGCCATCGGCGCGCGCACCACCGAGTCCCAGGTTCACCGGGAGATGGCCTCCGCCCTCTCCTGCCCGGTGGGGTTCAAGAACGGCACCGACGGCAACACCCGCATCGCCATCGATGCGGTGCGCGCCGCCCGTCACAGCCACATCTTCTACTCCCCGGACAAGGACGGCAAGATGACCATCTACCGCACCGCCGGCAACCCCTACGGCCACGTGATCCTGCGCGGCGGCCACAGGCCCAACTACGACACCGCCAGCATCGACGAGGCGTGCGAGGCTCTGGCCCAGGTGGGCCTGCCGGAGCGCCTGGTGGTGGACTTCAGCCACGGCAACAGCATGAAGGATCACCGCCGCCAACTGCTGGTGGCCCAGGATATCTGCGATCAGCTGCGCCGCGGCCGCACCGGAATCGCCGGCATCATGGCCGAGAGCTTCCTGGTGGAAGGGCGTCAGGACGTGGAGAACGGCTGTGCCGCCACCTTCGGCCAGAGCATCACCGATGCCTGTCTGTCGTGGAGTGACACCGAAACCCTGCTGGCCATGCTGGCAGAAGCCGCCCAGGTGCGGCTGGACAAGCAGAAAGCCTGAGCAACCGCTCAACGCTCTCTCTACCAAAAGAGCCAGGCATCACGGATGCCTGGCTCTTTTCATTTCCACAGTGATTCACTCGCCCACCTTGGCTTCACTCAGCCTCTGCAGGTTTTCAATGCTGTATCCGTAGTCGACGGAGCAGCTCCCTTCTCCCACTTGTTTCAAAAGAATGGGAGAAGGGCTGGGGATGAGGGGGAAGCCCGCCTCACAGGCTCGGCATAAACCAGGTGCGGCCGGCCGCCTCGATGCGATCGGTGCGGATCTGGAACACCCGCTCCAGCAGCGCCTCGTCGATGATCCCGACGTCCCCTTCCCCCACCACGCGGCCCTGTTGCAGGCAGAGCACGCGATCCGCCCAGTCGATGGCCAGATTGATGTCGTGGATGGCCACCACCACCAGCAATCCCTGCGCGGCCAGCTGCTTGAGCAGCCGCAGCAGCGCCATCTGGTGATGCAGATCCAGCCCCGCCAGGGGTTCGTCCAGCAGCAGCACCCGCCCGGTCGGGTTGAGGCTTGGCCACAGTTGCAGCAGAGTGCGGGCGATCAGCACCCGCTGCTGCTCCCCCCCGGACAAGCGGCTGAAGTCCCGTGCCAGCAGGGGCGCCAGTTCCAGGGCGTCGCACACATCCGCCACCGCCTGTGCCTGGGCATCGGGGCCCCCCTCCTCCAGCCCCAGGCTCAGCACCTGGAACACCGGGATGTGGAACAGCTGGGGCTGGCGCTGGGGCAGCATGGCGCGCCGCGTTGCAAGCTCGGGCCAGCTCAGGGTCGTGATGACCTCTCCTCCCAGCAAGACGGCGCCATCGGCGGGCAGCAGGCCCGCCAGGGCCCCGAGCAGGGAGGACTTGCCGCTGCCGTTGGGGCCGAGCAGGGCCACCAGCTGACCACCGAACCAGGCCAGATCCAGGGGGGCGAGGCGATGGGGGATGGCCAGGGCGCGGGCCTCCAGCCGCCAGGGGGCGGGATCAGCGGGACACATCGGCATCTTGCCTCAGCAGCAGATAGATAAAGAGCGGGGCGCCCACCGAGGCGGTGATGACCCCGATGGGCAACTCACCGGCGTGCAGCGCCGAGCGGGCCACCAGATCGGCCCCGAGCAGCAGGGCGCCACCCCCAAGCGCCGAGGCGGGCAGCAGGAAGCGCTGATCGCTGCCACCGCACAGGCGCAGCAGGTGAGGCACTACCAGGCCGACGAAACCGATGACGCCGCACAGGGAGACCGCCACCCCGGTGAGCAGGCAGACCGCCAGCACCAGGCGTACCCGCATGCTGTCCACGTTCAACCCCATAAGGCGGGCCTGGGTCTCCCCCAGCAGCAGTTGTTGCAGTGCCCGCCCCTGCCAGCAGAGCCAGCCGAGGGTGAGGGGCAGCACCAGCCACCACCAGGCAAGCTGCTGGCTGCCGTAGGCGAGGCTGCCCATCATCCAGAACATGAATTCCCGCAAGGCGCCGTCGTCGGCGAAATACATCAGCCAGGTCATGGCCGCATTGGTAAGGATGCCGATGGCGACCCCGAACAGCAGCAGCCGCCCATGGCCGAGCCGTGCCCGGCGTGCGAGACGGATGAGCAGCATGGTCACCACCAGGGCGCCGCCAAAGGCCGCCAGCGACAACCCCCAACCTGGCAGATAGAGCCCGAGCCCCTTGGCCACCGCCATCGCCACCATGGCGGCGAGGCCAGCGCCGCTCGAGACGCCAAGCAGGCCGGGTTCCGCCACCGGGTTGTGCAGCATCACCTGGAGCACGGCACCACCGCAGGCAAGGGAGGCCCCCGCCAGCAGGGCCAGCAGGGCGCGCGGCAGGCGCAGCTCCAGCAGGATGCGCAGCTCCAGATCCCCCAGCGGCTGCCAGGGCAGCAGTACGAACTCCCCGAGGGCGAGGGAGAGCAGGAACAGGGCCAGGGTCAGCAGCGACAGCAGGAGCAGCCAGCGGCGCTGCCAGCGCTGCTGGCGACGGATGAGAGCGAGATACACGGGATCCCCAAGAAGCGAGGCCCGCCGGGGGGCAGGCAGGAAAGCTGCATGATAACAGCGCGTTACCACCCAAGGTCAAGGCTGGTAGGGCTTGGCCAGCGCCGCTATCTCGCCGCTCTCCACCATGGCTAGCAACGCCTGCGCCAGCTTGGGGCCCAGCTCATGGTGGGGTGAGTGCTTGCTCATCCCGAGGTAGAGCACCACCGGGCTGGAAGGGCGCCTTGACGAGGCCGGCGTCGTTGCGCTGGCTCAGGGCGTAATCCACCTGGCAGTCGGTCCCTATCATCAGGGGCAGGTGGCCCCGCTCCACCATGCGCTGCAACTGGTCTTCGGTGGGGACCCCGTGCTTGTCGAGCTGGGTGTCGCCATCGAAGGGGGGGAAGTAGGCGGAGTTGAGCACATAGCCTATCTCGCGGCCTCGCAGATCCTCGTAGCGCCTGAGACCGGCCACGGCGGCGGGCTTGCCATAGAAGGCAGGCCGGCACTGGTAATAGGACGGCTGCAGGTAGTCGATGAAGGCGGCCCGCTCCTCGGTGTGAGCCAGCCCTATCATCAGATCCACCTGACCGGTCTGCATCTGTTTGAGTGCCCGTCCCCAGGGCACCCGTTTGAGGGTGAGCACAATGCCGCTGCGTGCCTGCAACTGGCGCAGAATGTCGATATCCAGCCCCTGGAAGTCGTCGTTCTCTGCCAGCATGCGAAACGGCGGCCAGACATCGGTGGCCACCGTCAGGGTCGGCGCACCTTGCGCCCAGCAGGCAAACAACAGACAAAGCGCACCCCAGCTTGTCTTGCCCATCCAGCTTTCGCCTTCTTTTGTTACATCCTTGTGAGCTAAAAATACCCTCAAGCACCACTTATGAAAACCCATGGAGTCGAGATAAAATGCATTGATTTAAAAGGAGAACCTAATGAACCCCATCATGACCAGTATCGGCCTGCTCATCTGCAGCAACGTCTTCATGACGTTTGCCTGGTACGCCCATCTCAAGAGCATGAATCACAAACCCTGGATCATCGCCGCCCTGGTGAGCTGGGGGATAGCACTGTTCGAATACCTGTTGCAGGTGCCCGCCAACCGCATCGGCCACACCGTGCTCTCCGTCGGCCAGCTCAAGATCCTGCAGGAGGTGATCACCCTCACCGTGTTCGTTCCCTTCTCCATCTTCTATCTGAAAGAAGATCTGAAGTGGGACTACCTCTGGGCAGGTCTGTGCATCCTGGGCGCGGTCTTTTTTGTGTTCCGCGAAAAACTGACCGGCGCCTGAGGCTGTACACTCAAGCCATTCATCATCCCCCAGCCCTTTGAGCGACGAGGCCCCTCATGGAATTGAGAGACATGCTGCAGATCCTGGCCAAACAGGACGGTTCCGATCTCTATCTCTCCACCGGCGCCCCCCCCTGCGCCAAGTTCAACGGCGCCTTGCGCCCCCTCACCCAGGAGCCCCTGGGGCCGGGCGAGGTGGCCCGCATCGCCTACGACATCATGGATCTCGAGCAGAAACAGCAGTTCGAGAAAGAGCTGGAGATGAACCTCGCCATCTCCCTGCCCCAGATAGGCCGTTTTCGGGTCAACATCTTCAAGCAGCGCAATGAAGTCTCCCTGGTGGCGCGCAACATCAAGACCGAGATCCCCCGCTTCGAGGATCTCAAACTCCCTCCGGTGCTCCTCGACACCATCATGGAGAAGCGGGGTCTGGTGCTCTTCGTCGGCGGCACGGGGTCCGGCAAGTCCACGTCGCTCGCGGCCCTCATCGATCATCGCAACCGCAACAGCGGCGGCCACATCATCACCATCGAGGATCCGGTGGAGTTCGTCCATCGCCACCAGAAGAGCATCATCAACCAGCGGGAGGTGGGGGTGGATACCCGCAGCTTCCACGCGGCCCTGAAGAACACCCTGCGCCAGGCGCCGGACGTCATCCTCATCGGTGAAATCCGCGATCGGGAGACCATGGAGCATGCCCTCGCCTTCTCGGAGACCGGGCATCTGGCCATCTCCACTCTGCACGCCAACAACGCCAACCAGGCGCTGGATCGCATCATCAACTTCTTCCCGGAAGAGCGCAGACCCCAGCTGCTCAATGACCTTGGCAACAACCTCAAGGCCTTTGTCTCCCAGCGGCTGGTGAAGACCACGGACGGCGGGCGCCGGGCGGCGGTGGAGGTGATGCTCGGAACCCACACGGTGCGCGATCTCATCAAGCGCGGCGAGTTTGGCGGCCTCAAGGAGATCATGGAAAAATCCAGGGCCCTTGGCATGGTGACCTTCGACAGCACCCTGTTCGATCTGGTGGTCGAGGGGGTGATCGACGAGGAGGAGGCGGTGAAGAACGCGGACTCCCAGAACAACCTGCGCCTCAAGATCAAACTCTGGCGGGAGAAGGGCCAGATTGGCAACAGCGCGGCGGCGAGCGGCTGGAGCCTGGAGCCCACCAAGGACGAGGGCGACCTCTTCTGAGACGGGCCCGGCGGCCACGAAAAAGGGAACCCTCGGGTTCCCTTTTGCATATGGGCAGGCGTCAGCCCTTCTGGACCAGCCCTATCTGGCCGGGCTCGCACCACTCGAACGTCACCTCTTCGTGCTTGCCGCAGCAGGAGCCGCCACACAGGCGGCTCTCCCGCTTGGCGACGTGCCCCTTGCGCATCCAGACCCCGAGCATGGCCTCTACCGCATCCTCGGAGGTGTGAAAGTGGCGGGCCAGCGCCCGCCGGCTCACCTTCTTGTGAAGGGCCAGATAGTCCCCCAGTTCACGCAGGATCACAGAATCCCCCCCTCTCGGCGCACTCGCCCCTGACCATGAGCCCCTTCACAGGGTCACCACCTTGCGGGCGACGATGTCGCCGTGACGACGCCCCAGCCACCAGAGCAGCCCCAGGGAGAACAGATAGCTCAGGCTCCAGACCAGGCTCTGCGCCGGGTGGGCGGCGAAGGTCGCCAGTTGATAGAAGAGGGTGGCGCACAGGAAGGCGACGTAGTTGCACCAGGCGGCGGTGAACAGGGCCCACTGGCGACCGGTCTCTCGCACCAGGGCCCCCATGGCGGCGGCGCAGGGCATGTAGAGCAGCACGAACAGCAGGTAGGCAAAGGCTCCGGCCACGCCGTCGAAGTGGGTCTGCATGTTGCCGTAGGTGGAGGTGTCCACCTCCTGGGCCTCGGCTGCCGCCTGCTTGTCCTCCAGATCCCCCACCTTGAGCCCCATGGGATCGGCGGGGTCGATGTCCGCCAGGTTGGCGGGAATGGTGGCCAGCGCCGCTTTCAGGCTGCCCAGCAGGGAGTATTCACTCTCCTCCTCATCACCGGCGCCGCCGGCGTAGAGGCTGTTGAGGGTAGCGACCACCGCCTCCTTGGCAAAGATGCCGGTGAGGATGCCCACCGTGGCCTGCCAGTTGTCGTCCCGCACGCCTATGGGATGCAGCACCGGGGTCACGGACTGGCTCAGCTTGCTCAGCACCGAGTTCTCCTGATCCTGGTTGCCGAAGCTGCCGTCGGTGCCGAGGGAGTTGAGCACGCTCAGCACCGCCACCATCAGGACGATGGTCTTGCCCGCGCCGAAGATGAAGCCCTTGAGTTTCTGCCAGGTGCGCAGCCCCACGTCCACCGGACGGGGCCACTCGTAATCGGGCATCTCCATCACCATGGAGTCGCTCTTGCCCGGCAGCAGGGTGCTGCGCAGGAAGAGGCCGGTGAGCACCGCCACCAGGATGCCGAACAGATAGAGACCGAACACCAGGTTCTGCCCCGACTCGGGGAAGAAGGCCACCGCGAACAGGGCGTAGACCGGCAGACGGGCACCGCAGGACATGAAGGGCGCCATGGCCGAGGTCATCAGCCGCTCGCGCTCCGACCCCAGGGTCCGGGTTGCCATCACCGCGGGCACGGTGCAGCCAAAGCCCATCAGCATGGGGACGAAGGCCTTGCCGGGCAGGCCGAGGCGACGCATCAGGGCGTCCACCACGAAGGCGGCGCGGGCCAGATAGCCGGAGCTCTCCAGCACCGCGAGGAAGAGAAAGAGGCAGCCCACCACGGGGATGAAGGTCGCCACCGTCTGCAAACCGGCACCCACGCCGTCCGCGAGCACGGCCCCCAGCCAGTCGGGGGCACTCATCAGCCCCAGCAGATGGTGCACCCCATCCACGAAGAGGGCCCCCCCGAGGATGTCGAAGAAGTCGATGAAGGCGCTGCCCACCTTGATGGCGAACATGAACATCAGGTACATCACCAGCAGGAAGAAGGGGATGCCCACCCAGCGGTTGAGCAGCACCCTGTCCAGCCGTTCGCTCTGGGCGACGGTGAGCTTGTCCTGATGACGGCACGCCTGCTGGCACCAGTGGTGGATATGGCCGTAGCGCAAATCAGCGAGTTGCAGGTCGATGTCCTGGGCGTGGTGGGCGCGGCTCACCACGTTGTCGGCCGCCGCCTGCTGCCCCGCCGCCAGGGTCTCCAGCATGGCGATGTCTTCCTCCAGCAGGCGCAGGGCGCGGCCACGGCGATGCAGATGATGGGGGGCGAGCAGGGTCTCCAGCTCGGCGATGTCCCCCTCGAGGGGCTGACCGTAGTCGAGCACCAAGGCGGGCTGGGACTGGCCGATAAACTGGTGGATCCCCTCTTTAAAGGCCGCCACCTGCTGGCGATTGTGGGCCGAGAGCGACACCACGGGGCACCCCAGCGCCTTGGCGAGCAAGGCCTCGTCGATGGTGATGCGCCGCTTTTGCAGCAGATCCATCTTGTTGAGCACCACCACCATGGGCAGCCCCAGCTCCCGCAGTTGCAGGGTGAGGTAGAGGGAGCGCTCCAGGTTGGCGGCATCGATGACGTTGAGCAGCAGATCCGGCTGCTGGCGCTGGACGAAGCGGCTGGCGATCTGCTCGTCCAGGCTCGCCTCCTGGTTGGCCAGGGCATAGATGCCGGGCAGGTCCACCAGGGTGTATTCCTGCCCGCGGGCAGCAAAAGCCCCCATCTTCTTGTCGACGGTGACCCCGCTCCAGTTCCCCACCTGCTGGCGGGAGCCGGTCAGGGCGTTGAACAGGGAGGTCTTGCCGCTATTGGGATTGCCCACTGTGACCAGGTTGTAGCTCATACCGGCTCCACCTCGATTTGCTGGGCCAGACTCCGCTGCATGGAGAGGCAGATGCCCTGGCACTGGATCTGGAGCGGGTCCCCCAGGGGGGCGGCCCGTAGATAGAGGATCTCGGTCTGGGGCAGCAGCCCCATCACCATCAGCTTGCGCCGCAAGGCGCGGCCAAGGTGGTTCATGTGCGTGATGCGAGCGCTCTGTCCCGGCGACAGCTCTGTGAGTACCATGACGGGCTCCTGAAGTTAAACAAGAATAATTCGCTTTTAATGGGGGGATTATAAGCTGTGCCCTCAACATTTATTTGCGTAAAATCAAACTCCGCTTAGCTAACCGACAAAGTAATGCCATGAGTCACGACAACAACAGCCGCCTGGTCTACAGCACGGACGGCGGCATGATCAAGGAATCCGCCCCCGCCCAGCACGCCTCCCCCTTCCCCGCCGACGGGGTCGTGCGCATCCGCCGCGAGACCAAGGGACGCAAGGGGGCCGGGGTCATCAGCATCCACGGCGTTCCCGCCGACCAGCAGAAGGCCCTCGCCACCCTGCTCAAGAAGAAGTGCGGTACCGGCGGCGGTCTCAAGGAGGGGGTCATCGAGATCCAGGGGGACAAACGGGACCTCATCAAGGCCGAACTGGAGAAGGCCGGCTTTCAGGTCAAGCTGGTGGGGGGATAATTCCCCATCCCGCGCCTTGCCTCACCGGGGGTTTTTCCCTAGAATGCCCGCTCCCATCGAGGGGGAGTAGTCTCGCCACGGACCCGTTCCGTGCGCGATCCTGATCAACATACTTGGTGCCAACTCACCATGGTCAGGGTGATCCGGGCAATGCCGGATTTGACAAGACCTTTGACGGGCCAGTGCCAAAACCGGGGACGGATGGCGCAGGCTTGTCTTTGGTTTATAACAATTCCGTCCCCCGGTCATTTTTATGGAAGCCTTGTTAACCTCCACCATCAGCGTTGCCATCGCCGAGATCGGCGACAAGACACAGCTGCTGGCCCTGTTGCTCATCTGTCGTTTTCGCAAACCCTGGCCCATCATCGCCGGCATGCTGGCTGCCACCCTGCTCAACCACGCGGGTGCCGCCTGGATAGGGGAATTCATCAGTCGCTGGATGGATCCCAAGGTGATGACCTGGTTGGTCGCTGGCGCCTTCATCGCCATGGCCGCCTGGATCCTGGTGCCGGACAAGATGGACGATGAAGAGAGTTCCCTGGACAAGTACGGCCCCTTCATGGCCACCTTCGTGCTCTTCTTCATCGCCGAGATCGGTGACAAGACCCAGATAGCCACCGTGCTGCTGGCAGCCAAGTACGACTCCCTGATCCAGGTGATCACCGGTACCACCCTCGGCATGATGCTGGCCAACGTGCCCGTGGTGCTGCTCGGCAAGCTCGGGGCCGACAAGCTCCCCCTCAAGGGGATCCGCATTGCCTGCGCCATCCTCTTTGCGGGGCTTGGCATCTCCACCCTGATCTTCGCCTGACTTCCATAGAAGCCGGCGGGAGATCAGCGTGAGCACTGATCGCCACCGCCGCCCCGGACGTCCTTCAGGCCCCCTCCTCACGGCGGGGGCCTTTTTAGTGCAAAGACATGGCCCCGTGCCACGACCTGTGTCGCAACGCCGACGGCGCACCTGCCCCGAGACGCGGCGCCGTGCCATAATGCCTTATCTTTCAGGCATCACGGCTTCAGGAGCCCCCATGCACCTCACCTCAAGACAGACCCTGCTCGACTGGGTCAGGCGCGGCCGCCTGCCACGGGCCTCGCTGCCTGCCGCCCTGGCCCTGTGCGATCTGCCCCCCGGCCCTGCCCGCTGGCAGTGGCTGTTCGACAGGCTGCTGCTCTGGCTCGGCTGCCTCTGCCTTGGCGCCGGCCTCGTCTTCTTCGTCGCCTTCAACTGGCAGGCCCTGGGGCGCCTCTCACGTCTCGCCCTGCTGGAGCTGCCGTTGCTCGCCATGCTCCTGGTGCTCTGGCGCAAACACATGAGTGACACCCCGCGCCAGGCCCTGCTGCTCGCCCTGGCCCTCAACCTCGGCGCCCTGCTCGCCCTGGTGGGCCAGACCTACCAGACCGGCGCCGACCCCTGGCAGCTCTTCGCCACCTGGGCCCTGATGCTGCTGCCGCTGGCGGCCCTTGGCAGAAGCCCGCTGCTCTGGACCCTGGCCTGGCTGCTCGGTCAGCTCGCCCTGGTGCTCTACTGGCGGCTCGGCCTTCTCGATCTCTTCTTCTCCTTCAACGAGGAGGCCCTCGGCTGGTGCCTGACCCTGCTCAACGCCGCCCTCTGGGGTCTGCTCATCCTGGTGCCCGCCCGCTACGCCCTGATGCCCTCCTGGCTCGCGGGGCTGGCCGCGGGGCTCGGCATCACCCTGCTCACCCTGCTGGCCCTGTTCGATGCCGCCTCTCCCTGGGTCTGGCCTGCCTGGCTCGCCTGGCTCGGCGCCGCCTACCTGCGCTGGCACCACAGGTTCATCGCCGGGCTCGCCATGGGGTGCCTGAGCCTCATCGCCGTGATCCTCGCGGCCCTTGGCAAGTGGATGGAGCCGGACATGAACGGCTTTTTGCTGCTGGCCCTCATCGCCATCGGCCTGTCGGTGATGGCCAGCCGCTGGCTGCAACAACAACGGAGGCTGCATGTCTGATCTCACCCCCTGGGAGCGCCTGCGTGCTGCCCAACTTGTGGAAGGGGATGCCCCCCGGGATGAACAGCCCCACTGGTCGGGCCGTTTTCTGCTCGGCATGGTGGGCTGGATAGCCGCCCTCTTCCTGCTCTTCTTCCTCTTCATGGCCTTCGAGCAGCTGACCCGCGACCCCAACAACGCCCTCACCATGGGGATGGTGCTGATGGCCGCCGCCCTCGGTCTCAACCGCATGGCGACCCGCAGCGATCTCTGGGATCAGTTTGTGCTGGCGCTGGCGCTGGCGGCAGATGCCTGGCTGCTCTACGGCCTGCTGGACAGGCTGGATCTGAACGTCGCGTGGCTCTGGTTCGGGCTGACCGCCTTCTCCCTCGGGGTGGCCGCCCTGTTCGAGCACTGGCTGATCAGGCTGTTCCACAGCTTCGCCGCCGCCATCCTGCTCACCCTCGCCCTCGCCTGCCTCGGCCTGCACCTGCTGGCCCTGCCGCTGGTGATGGGCGCCGTCGCCCTGTGCTGGCTGCAGGCGGAGCGCGATCCCGCCCGCCATCTGCTCTATGAATCCCTCACCCTGGGGCTGGCACTCTCCCTGCTGGTGCTGGGACGGCTGCACCACCCCCTGTTGGAGGGAGGCACCAGCGTGCTCAATGAGCTCGGCAGCTCCCGCCTGCCCCTCTGGCTCAATCCCCTGCTCTGCGCCGCCCTGCTGCTCGCGGTCATGGTTCGCCTCAGGCTGCCGCTGCGCTACGGGCTGCCGCTGGTGGTGATCAGCGCCATCATTCCCGGCATGGGGGCTGGCGCCCTGGTGCTGGTGCTCGGCTTCTACGCCGGCAGCCTGGCCCTGATGACCCTGGCAGGCCTCCTGCTGCTCGGCTTTGGCTCCCTCTATTACTACGATCTGGGGCTGACCCTGATGACCAAGTCCTGGCTGCTGCTCGCCTCGGGGGCCCTGCTGCTCGGTACCCGTCAGTGGCTCAAGCACCTTCACAACGGGAGCCCCTCATGAGACGCCTCGCCTTTTTGCTGACCGGTCTTGCCCTGCTCGCCGGCATCAACGCCGCCGTCTGGCGCTTCGAGCACGCCATGAGCCAGGGGGAGGTGGTGCTGATCGAGCTGGCACCGGTCGACCCCCGCTCCCTGATGCAGGGGGACTACATGCGCCTGAACTACGCCCTCGCCCGCCAGCTGGCGGGCCGCCAGGCCGCCGCCGGCCCCCACACCCTGGTCGTTCGCCTGGATGAACATCAGGTGGTGCACTGGGTGGAAGGGGGTAAGCCCGAGGCCCCGGGCCCGGGGGAGCGTCTGCTCAAGGTGCGCCAGCGCGACGGCCAGTGGTTTATCGGGCCTGACGCCTTCTTCTTCGAAGAGGGCACGGGAGATCAGTATGAGTCGGCCCGCTACGGCGAGTTTCGTCTGCAGGAGGATGGCAGCACCCTGCTGGTGGGGCTGAGGGATGAGGCGTTCACCCCCCTGGGTCACACCCGCCCGGCCTGGTAAAAAGGGGGCGCCGACCCGGTTGTGAGTGGCAAGATGATGACGGCCCCCGGCGGATAACGTCTGCGCCGGGTGGCGAAACGCCGTGACTTGGCAACACTTGAAACTGGGCACTCGGCAGCAGGACAGTCAGGATGAACATAGACATTGCAGTCCCCCTTCGCAGACTGGTCGCCTGCGCCGCCCTCGCGGCCATGGTCTGGGGCACTCCCGCGACCCAGGCCAGCCCGGCGCTCGCCAGCCTGCACTACCTCACCGAAGAGTACAAACCCTACAACTTCACCGGGGAGGATGGCGCCCCGACCGGCTTTGCCATCGACCTGCTGCACCTGGTGTGGCAAAAGACCGGCACCCCTGTCCAGCCCGTCAGCATCCTCCCCTGGGCCAGGGGTTACTACCTGCTGACCCAGAAACCCAATGTGGTGCTCTTCTCCACCGCCCGCACCGAGGCGCGCAATCCCCTGTTCAAGTGGGCCTGCCCCATCGGCTATGCCGAGATAGTGTTGATGGGGCTCGCCAGTCGCCCCCTGACCTTGACCCGCCTGGAAGATGCCCAGCGCTACACCATAGGCGCCGTGCGATCCGATGTGGGGGAGCAACTGCTGCTCAACGCCGGCTTCGACGAGCAGAAGATCATGACCGCCAACCGCCTCTCCCAGGCCCTGCGCATGCTCACCTCGGGCCGGGTCGAGCTGATCTCCAGCAACAAATCCACCCTGCTGGATCTCATCAAGACCCAGCAGCTGGATCCCGCCCAGTTCGAGGTGCGCTGGATGTTGAGCTCCGAGCAGTACTGCTTCGCCTTCAGCCACCCGGTTGACGATGCCCTGGTCAGGGAGTTCCAGATCGGCCTGAACCAGGTGCTGGCCAGCAGCGACTTCCAGCAGCTCCAGCACAAATACTTCCCCTCCCCCTGACCCCTTCCCCCGCCGGGGCCGCCAAGGCCCCGGCCCACCTTTGAGCCAGCGCACGAAACCCGTTTAATGTTCGCCACTTGCAACGACAAGGGGTGACGCAGACCGTCCTGGGTCCGTAATATAGGGTGCAGGAGCCTGTTGGCCCCTTTTTCACGGCAAGGGGCAGGGCGCACGGTGGCAGCGACAGTCAGGGGCGGCAGCGTGCCCGCCGACCGCCTTCATCGGGCAGCGCCGCGCTCACGCCCTTCCCCGCCATCTCTCCGATCTCTTGGGAACACACATGCACAACACAGCGAAATGGTTGATGAGTCTCTCGGTCTGCGCCCTTCTGATGGCCTGCGGCGGTGACAAGACCACCGGCAAGGCCTGTCTCTGACTCTTATACACAAGTAGCGCCCTGAACGGAACCATTCCCGTTTTCCAGGATCTGATCTTCCATGTGACCTCCTAACATGGTAACGATCATGATAACTTCTGCTCTTC
>NZ_JAPCIZ010000043.1:0-39041 GCF_027707725.1 Aeromonas sp. QDB25
AACCAAGGTCCAACTGTGTATCGTCCACATGGTGCGCAACTCGTTGCGCTATGTCTCCTGGAAGGACTACAAGGCGGTGACGGCGGATCTGAAGCAGATCTACCACTCTGCGACGGAACGTGAGGCTCAGCAGGCACTGGCGGCCTTCGGCGAGCGCTGGGATAGCCAGTACCCGCAAATAGCGCGCTCCTGGCAGGGCAACTGGGATAATCTGATCACACTGTTCGAGTATCCCCCCGCCATCCGGAAGGTGATCTACACCACCAATGCTATCGAGTCGCTGAACAGCGTGCTGCGCAAGGCGACCAAGCAAAGGAAGCTCTTCCCAACCGATGAGTCGGCGCTAAAAGTGGCGTACCTTGCGATACAGCAGGCCTCCAAGAAATGGACCATGCCGATCCAGAATTGGAAGCCTGCCCTGAATCGCTTTATTATCGAGTTCGGAGATCGCCTGAACGGTCACCTGTAATGGAGTGGGCAGTTACACAGAATCATTTACAGGCTCAACTCATCGTTCTTCAATCCGAACTGTCCTAGGTAGCCGTGGTAATAACGCATACCCACAAAGTAGACAGCCGCAGTCAGTATTGGCAAAAGTGCACACAGAATGCCGACAAATGCCAGCATGGTCCCTTTCTCTTGTTCCTCGTCTTTTACTGCCCGTAGCGCTTGCAGATGCTTCTTGAGCCACTTGCGCTTCAGTGCGGTTAAATCCTTTTCCATCTGAGATGTCTCCCTGTCCCGAGCGCGTGCTCTTTTTGCTGCTTCGCGGGTGTCAGCATCTGCCATCGCCATACATCGCCATACAAAAAGGGCGAATGTGGATACTTATATAGGGGGCTCTTCGGTGCGAAAGAGCGCCTTGCCGCAGGCGAGGCAGGTGTGGCGAAAGCGATGATCAGGCCAGCCGGTCTGGGGGTGGCCCAGCACCTTGTCGGAGCCGCAGGCGCAGCAGCGCGCCCCCAGTTCATGGTCGATGGCGCATTCGGGATGCTGGTGCAGGTAGTCGGCGCGGGTGGGCAGGCGCAGCCAGTCGGGCTGGGCATGGCGCTGGTTCCAGAAATAGCACCCATAGAAGGTGCCTGCGGCGACGGGCAGGGCAAACCACCAGAAGAGATCCATGTCATGACTCCGACGAGAGGGGATGAGGGCGGCAACAACCCGCTCAGCAGGCGTGGTGCGGCTTCATTTTATCGGGGCGGGAGTGGGGCGGGATATGCCCGGATGGGTAACAAGCGAACCTGCTGATGGTCGGGTTGGCAAGCCGCAGGGCCGGGATTGGGGATTATCTATCCATTAAAGAGATGGGTTGTGTCATAACCCATCGTATTTTTGGATGGAAAAGGGGGCCTTCCGGTCGCAGAATCCGGAGAGCGGGGCGTTTTTGTGAAAAAAAATGTGCATACATTCGTCATGCCGATCTCAAGGGCGTCATTGAGCGAGTGATAAATATCAAGATATTGATATCAATGGTAAAAATAGTGTTTTTATCAGGCGTTTTCAGGGTGGGTGATGGGGTTTCATAAGGAGCTTTAACCCATTTTCTAGATTGGTTTTTGCATAATCAATCGTTTATTTTGTTGGACAATTGGGGAAAACCTGGTGTCCAATCGGGTGAGCAGGTTGGCCAAACAGTGCCGTCAGCCAGTGTGTAACCCGAGATGTAAGGAGACATCCTGATGGAAAAACTTGACCAAAAAATCGACACCATGCGCCAGGAATTCGAGTCCCAGGGGCAAAAACAGGCCCAGGACAGATGGCAGGCCAGGGTCGATGAACTGCAACGGGAGCGCAGCGAAGCGCCCCAGCCGGAAGCGGCAGAACACTAGCCCCTGGCGGCCTTGTGGCCACCGAGTGAGCGCATAATGAAAAACCACCGCCCTGTTCGGGGCGGTGGTTTTTTTGCGCAGTGGCTAGAGGCGATAGAGGTTCTGGGCCGCATCGAACAGCTCCGTGCGCTCGCCGGTGCCGCCGTTGAAGACGGTGTGGAAGAAGCGCAGCACCTTCTCGTTGGCGAGGGCATCCCCTTCGAAGTAGGCGTGAGAGTCCCCCACATGGGGCTGATTGGTCACGTCCACGTAGGTGGCCGTTCTGGCATCCAGTCGCCGGGTGTAGTGGCCGAGCCTCGCCTTTTGCTGCTCCCCCATCTTCATGCGCGATGCCATCAGGGCACCATCGCGCTCATTGATGGTGATGTAGAGGCGGTTGCGACACTGGATGCGATCGACCCACTGGGCGTGAAGCTCGTTGTTGGTGTCGGCGGCGGCCATGATGATGTTGTCGAACAGCAGCTGGTTGGCGTGGTAGGTGGTGCTGCCCAGCAGGTGCTTGAACAGGTAGTTGCCCATGCTGTGCAGCAGCAGGTTGATGGTGAAGGGGCAGCGCTTGTTCACCTCCTTGGCAAAGTAGCGATCCCAGGCCTCGCCGTTGTCGGCGAACTTCTTCTGGGCTTTCTCTTCCAGTTGCGTCACATACTGGCCGTTGAACTCGTCGATCAGCCCCTTCATCTTCTCCAGCACCCGGTCAAGGGCACCGGCCGAGGCCAGGGCATCGCGCTTGTCGCTCTTGTAGCTCAGCACGCCCCGGGCGCCGCCGCCATTGGCGGGCCAGCTGAAGCAGAGCACCTCGACGCCGTACCGGGCCTCGAGCCCCGCGGCCCGCTCCAGCACATCGTCAAGATCGTTGTTGAAGCCGTGTACGAACAGCAGCAGGTGTTTGCCGGTCTTGAGCTTCTGCTTGGCCGTGCTGCCGGTCCCGGCGCAGCGCTCCAGCAGCTTGCGCGCCACATAGGCGCTGGCCGGGTGGGGGAGGTCGGGGTCAAGGCCGACGCTGGCGGCCATCTCGGCGGTGATCTGATCCGGCAGCAGGTCCAGCTGCCACTGCTTGCCCTGACGCCGGGCCTCGGCGAGGCGCAGTTCGTTGGGGCCCTCTGCGGGTTTTTCGCCAAAGATCTCGCTGGGGGTCTTGCCCTGCTCGTTGACCATCCGGTTGGTGACGATAAACATGGTGTTCTCCTTGTTGTCGTGCTCTCTTCATGATCGGCCACGCCCCGGGCGCCCCGATCACTGGCAAAGAGCCTAGTCCGGATCCGGCAGCCTGTCCCCCGGCGCGCCTTGCCTCGCCAAAGGGGTTACGACGATGTAAAGGCGAACGGGATTTGGGGGAGTGGCGCCTTCGGGGCGGCGAGGGCAGGGAGAGGCTGTCATCAAGAGAGGAAGAGGCCCGGATGGACGGGGCCTGCGCCTCGTCAGGACCTGAGGGCGGCGAGGGAGGAGGGGATCCTCAGGCGCACTGTGATCCACTCCCCGACTATGGTCTGACATGCACGCCCGCTATTTGATTATGCAAATGGATGGGCTTAAGATGGCCGCGCGCAACGATCAGATTGATAACAAACGGAAGTTAGGAGATGCCGATGGAAAGCAAAGTAGTTATCCCGACCCAGGGCCAGAAAATCACAGTCGATGCCAGCGGCAAGCTGCAGGTTCCCCACAATCCCATCATTCCGTTTATCGAAGGGGATGGTATCGGTGTGGACGTGACCCCGGCCATGTTGAATGTGGTGAATGCTGCGGTCGAGAAAGCCTACAAAGGCGAGCGCAAGATCGCCTGGATGGAGATCTATACCGGCGAGAAGTCGACTCATGTCTATGGCGAAGGTGCCTGGCTGCCGGCCGAAACCCTGGATTTCATTCGTGAATACTGCGTGGCCATCAAGGGCCCGCTGACCACCCCGGTCGGCGGCGGTATTCGCTCCCTCAACGTGGCCCTGCGCCAGGAGCTGGATCTCTACGTCTGCCTGCGCCCGGTCCGTTACTACGAAGGGACCCCGAGCCCGGTCAAGCACCCCGAGCTGACCGACATGGTGATCTTCCGCGAGAACGCCGAAGACATCTACGCCGGCATCGAGTGGAAGGCAGACAGCGATGAAGCCAAGAAGGTGATCGCTTTCCTGCAAAACGAGATGGGCGTGAAGAAAATTCGCTTCCCCGAGTCCTGCGGCATCGGCATCAAGCCCATGTCCAAGGCCGGTACCGAGCGTCTGGTCCGTGCCGCCATCGAGTACGCCATCGACAACGATCGCGACTCCGTGACCCTGGTGCACAAGGGCAACATCATGAAGTTCACCGAAGGTGCCTTCAAGGATTGGGGCTATGCCCTGGCCCAGAAAGAGTACGATGCCCAGCTCATCGACGGCGGCCCCTGGTGCTCCTTCAAGAACCCGAAAACCGGCAAGACCATCGTGGTCAAGGACGTCATCGCCGATGCCTTCCTGCAACAGATCCTGCTGCGCCCGGCCGAGTATGACGTCATTGCCTGTATGAACCTCAACGGCGACTACATCTCTGACGCGCTGGCGGCCCAGGTCGGCGGCATCGGCATCGCGCCGGGCGCCAACATCGGCGACGGCGTTGCCCTGTTCGAAGCCACCCACGGCACCGCGCCGAAATACGCTGGCCAGGACAAGGTCAACCCGGGCTCCCTCATCCTCTCTGCCGAGATGATGCTGCGCCACCTGGGCTGGACCGAGGCGGCTGACCTCATCGTCAAGGGGATGGAAGCGGCCATCGCCAACAAGACCGTCACCTATGACTTCGAGCGTCTGATGGAAGGGGCCACCCTGCGTTCCTGCTCCCAGTTCGCCCAGGACATGATCGACCAGATGTGATCCGGGTCGTTGAAATGCAAAACCGGCGCCATGAGCGCCGGTTTTTTTATGGAGGAGAGCAGGTCGTCAGGTGGTTTTTTCCACGTGCTGCTCGTAGATCTGCTGCCATTTGCTGGTCTCGGCCTCATCTCCACGGGCCTGCCAGAATTCGCAGATGGAGCTGGCGAGCTCGGATGCCATGGCGTGGTCTCCGTCACGGCGGCTCATCAGATATTGTCCCAACCAGCTTTGATATTGTTTCATCGCCCGATCTCCTTATCTAAGGTGCCCAGAGGGGAGTGCTCCTGGCGTCAAGGTCGCGCAGGAGCGATTCGAACTGGGCACATGTTGTGCTGCGCCCGGCAGGTGTTGGTCGCCGGATCCGGTGGTTATCTCACCGGAAAAAGGGGACAACGGGGCGCAGATGTCAAAAAACGGTCTCTATCGTATCACAAAATAACCAGTCGGTGGGGCTGGATAACAAATCAGGCTGTCCAGCAGTCTGGCCGTCTGTGTCATGGGGGCGAGGGCTGAGGTGCCATCTTGCTGATCTCGCAGCAGAAAAACCCGCCAGGTCGGCGGGTCACGGGGGCGAAAAAAAGATCAGATCCGGGCGCAGGCCAGGTATTTTTCCATCTCCTCGGCGGGCACCATGCCGCCGCCGGTGGCCCACACCAGGTGGGTGGCCCCGGCCATCTTGGCTGCATCCAGTCCCTGCCCACTCTGCCACTCAAGGTTGGCGGCCACTCGCCAGGGGCCTGCCATGCCCGCCAGTGCCGAGGGCTCGAGCCGGATCTCTTCATCCCGGGCCAGGAGCCCCAGCAGGTCGTACATCTCCTGATCGCTCAGGGTGTAGAAGCCCGCAAGCAGGCGTTCCATGGCGCGGCCGACAAAACCGGAGGCGCGTCCCACCGCGAGGCCGTCGGCGGCGGTGAGGTTGTCGATGCCAAGGTCTTGCACCGCAATGGCATCGTGCAACCCGGTGTGGACCCCGAGCAGCATGCAGGGGGAGTGGGTGGGCTCGGCGAAGAAGCAGTGCACGTTGTCCCCGAACGCCAGCTTGAGACCAAAGGCCACCCCGCCCGGGCCACCGCCGACGCCGCAAGGCAGGTAGACGAAGAGCGGATGGTCGGCGTCCACCCTGATGCCCATCTCGTCGAACTGCTTTTTCACCCGCTCGCCCGCCACCGCATAGCCGAGGAACAGGGTGCGGGAGTGCTCGTCATCGATGAAGAAACAGTTGGGATCGCGTTCGGCCTCCTTGCGTCCCTGTTCCACCGCCACCCCGTAATCGTCGGCGTATTCCACTACGATGGCGCCATGTTCGCGCAACTTTTGCTTCTTCCACTCCCGCGCATCGGCGGACATGTGGACGGTGACGCGAAAGCCGAGGCGGGCGCTCATGATGCCGATGGAGAGGCCGAGGTTGCCGGTCGACCCCACCGCGATGCTGTACTGGCCGAAGAAGTGGCGGAACTCGTCCGAAAACAGCGTGCGATAGTCATCCGTCTCGCGCAGCAGCCCAGCCTGGATGGCCAGGTGTTCGGCATGGGCCAGCACCTCGTGGATGCCGCCGCGCGCCTTGATGGAGCCGGAGATGGGCAGGTGGCTGTCTTGTTTGAGCAGCAACCTGCCGGTGAGTTCGACGCCATAGCGCCCATTGAGGGTCCCCTGCAGGGTCGGGATGGCGGCGATCCCGGACTCGATGATGCCGTGGCTGGCGCGGGTTTCGGGGAAGGCCTCGCACAGGTAGGGGGCGAAGCGGGCGAGCCGGGCGGAGGCGGCGGCCACATCGTGCCGGATGAGCCCCACATGGGGCAATCCTTCCGCTAGGGAGGTGGCCCCCGGATTGAACCAGGTCACAGGGGTGAGGGCGATCAGCGGTTCGAGCAGGGGGAAGCGGGCGATGAGCCCGGCAATGTCGGTGTGTGTCATGAAAGCCTCTCGGGGTGGTGACGGAATCATCCCATTGAACGGCGCCAGCGTTGCCGTGACAAATGATAAAACGCGTCGCTTGGATGAGCACAGTTGATGCAAATGGTCATCTACCCTGCTGTGTCTTCGCATACGGGTGAGTTGGGTCTTCCTGGTGAATGCAAACCTCGCCCTTCTGGTATCATCTGCCAGATAAAAGAGAGGGAGGCCCAACCATGCAACGCGATGAGCACCCGGGGGTGAGGAGCAAGCTGCTCAGCAGCCATCAGCTCGCCAGGCTCCACACCTTCGAGGCAGCGGCCCGCCACGGCTCCTTTGCGCTCGCCGCCGACGAGCTTTCCTTGAGCCCAAGCGCGGTGAGCCACCGCATCTCGGCCCTGGAAGAGGCGCTCGGGTTTTTGCTGTTCCAGCGCTTTCACCGCAAGGTGGCCTTGACCACGGAGGGGCAGCGCATCTTCTGGGCGCTCACCTCCTCCCTGGAGTTCATCAATCAGAAGGTGCTGGAGATCAGGGAGCAGGCGCTGTCGGGCTCCCTGACGCTGCACTCGCGCCCTTCCATCGCCCAGTGCTGGCTGGTGCCAAGGCTCGCCGATTTTTCCCGCCTGCATCCTCACATCGAGCTCAACCTGCTGACGGGCAACGAGCATATAAACCTGCACGGCTACGGCATCGATCTGACCCTCAACTTCGACGCCAGAACCCCGACGGGCCTGGCCATTCACCCCCTGATGGATGAATTCATGGTGCCGGTGTGCAGCCCTCAATACGCCAGCGACCACGGTCTGATGGGGGAGGTGGGGAATCTGCAGCAGTGCCGCCTGCTCCATGACAGGCAGGCCTGGGGCCTGGACACCGACAGCGACGAGTGGCGCACCTGGGGGAGCCACTGGCATCTCTCCCTGGAGGCCTGCTCGTCACACATGGGATTTGATCGAGCGGATCTGGCGATCCTTGCCGCCACCCACCACGCCGGTGTCGCCATGGGGCGCAGGCAGCTGGCAAGCCAGGCGCTGGCGAGCGGAGCGCTGGTGATGCCCTTCCCGGATATGGCGGTGCGCTGCGAGCCGCGTTATTACCTGGCGACCCTCCCTCATCGCCAGTGTCCCAAGATCCAGGCATTCATCCGCTGGATACAGGATCAGGCGCAAGGGGCATCCTGAAACGGGACCTGGTTTATTGTCCGCGAAGGTCATGGCCATGAGCGCACTATTTGTACAATAAGTGCCGACACTGCTGCTAAATGACCTGGCGCAGAGCGACGCGGGTAAGAGATAACAGCGTGTGCAACGGATGAGGTGAACCAGAGATTAACCGGGGAAAATAGAAAATAAAGTCCGTGAGGGTATTCCCAATAAGTATCAGGCAGGGAATTAACCACGGTGAATAATGTCCATATGGTGTCAGCGCGCTGCCGGATGGTATAAAAACATTATGTTGTTATCCAATGGGCATGCTATTCTCAAATCGTGTTATCCCTGTGACATACAAAAATAATTCTGTGAGGAAGTAATGAACGAGTTTCTGAAGGTTCTGCTGAACATTCGCAGCTTGCGCGCTGCCATTCGTGAACTGCCGTTTGAGCAACTGCAAGAAGCGAAAGAAAAGTTTGACCTGGTATATAACGAGCGTGCCGAGTCCGTTGAACAGGAACGTGCCGAACAGGAAGAGCGTCAGCGCAAACTGAATGAATTCACCGAAATGCTGCAACAGGCTGGTATCGATCCCCGTGAGCTGATCGGCAGCGTGGCGGCTCCGGCTGCGGCGGGCACCACCAAGAGCAAGCGTGCTCCCCGTCCTGCGAAATACAAGTACCAGGAAGACGGTCAGGAGAAGACCTGGACCGGTCAGGGTCGTATGCCCAAGGCCATCGCCGAGCAAGTTGCGCTGGGCAAGGATCTGAACGATTTCCTGATCTGATCGCCGGATCCGGATCTCGATAATGCCGCCTGCAGGGCGGCATTATTATTTTCAGGGTTCAGAGGATGTCGCAGTAAAACCCAATTGCGCAGGTTACTCCGGTTAATTGGAGAGCCTCGTCTGGAATAGCCATAACCATCATGTGCCCAATAAAGGTGGCGCATCATCTTCCACGCCACCTCGCCACTTATACGCACTGAGGACTCATACAGCCCGTGTTTCTTCGTCCCTTGTGAGAAACGATCATGGATACCTGCTGTGACAGAATGAAATAGCGGCGGTGGATCCTCATCTGTATGCCTGAGCGGCCCGTCTCTTTTTCATGCTGATGCATGACGCCCACCGCCTATTAATTTATCCCCTCTATTTATGGTCTGTTTGACACCGCTCTTCTGCGATATATCCGCACGATGCCGGACAATGTGCGGATGAGGCAGACACGGATTGGTGGCAAACAAATAAACCGAATGCTAGATGACGGGTTGTCCGAGTTCAGACTGAACGGCGTGTGTGTATTTTCTCCGGGTGCGGCGACGGGCCTGGACCGCCTCTGCCAGCATGGCAAGCAGGTGTTCACTCTCTTCCCAGCAGAGGCAGGCATCGGTCACTGACAGACCGTATTGCAGTTCACCCAGAGGAGCCGGTTTCTGGTTTCCTCCCAGCAAGAAGCTCTCGACCATGACGGCAGCGACGGCTTGGCTCCCTTCGCTCAGCTGGCGACAGAGCTCTTTGGCGACCTTCAGCTGGTTCGTGTGCAGCTTCTGGCTGTTGCCATGGCTGCAATCCACCATCAGGCGAGGGGGGAGTCCCTGGCGGGTGAGGCGGTCTGCTGCCTCCGCCACATCGCTCTGGTGGTAGTTGGGCAGGGTGCCGCCACGCAGAATGATATGGCCGTCGGGATTGCCTTCGCTCTTGATCACTACCATGCCGCCCTGGCTGCCGGGGGCGGTGAAGAGATGGGAGGTGGTACTGGCCTGGATGGCATCGATGGCGACCCGGATATTGCCGTCCGTACCGTTCTTGAATCCCACGGGGCAGGGCAGTGCGGAGGCCAATTGCCGGTGGACCTGAGACTCCGTGGTGCGTGCCCCGATGGCGCCCCAGCTGACGAGATCGGCGAGATAGAGAAAGCTGGTGGTGTCGAGGAATTCGGTGGCGGTGGCGAGCCCCAGTCCATTGATGTCGAGCAGCACCTGGCGTGCCAGATGCAATCCCCGATTGATGTCGTTGCTGCCGTCCAGGTGCGGATCGAAGACCAGCCCCTTCCAGCCCACCGTGGTGCGCGGCTTTTCAAAATAGGCGCGCATGACTATCTGAAGGCTGTCTTCATAGGCGGTGGCGAGTCGTGCCAGCCGTCCGGCATAGTCCAGGGCCGCGACGGGATCATGGATGGAGCAGGGGCCAATCACGACCAGCAGGCGATCGTCTTCACCTGCCAGGATCCGGCGTGCCTGATGGCGCTGGTTGTCGATGTGCCGGGCCATGTCGGCCGGACAGGGGTGCTGCGCCAGCAGCTCGGCAGGGGTGGGTAGCGCCTCTATGGCGAAGGCGCGCATGACCGAATTCAAAACTGCCATCTGGAGTTACCTTGCTGTGCATGTGTGCGATGGGGAACCCGTATGCGGCATCCTGTTGGGAGCAGACAGATTCACGGCTCATCGCAGTTGTTGAGAATGATTGTCATTATCTTGGTGTTTGTCTCAAATGCAAGTGCAATGAAATCGCCAGGCGAAGATGGGGGGAGAGAGAACGATGGCGGGGGAACCGCAGCAAAAGCAGGCCGCTTCCCCGAGGGAAGAAGCCCGCCAGTCACAAGATAAAGAGGGGATCAGCTGTCCATCACGGCGTGCCTGTCCTGATGGTAGGCGTCTTCATCCTTGCCGCTGCGCCAGTAGGGGACTGCGTAGACCCGCTGGCGCTCGGCATCCAGGGCGCGTCTGACGTGGCGGCGCAGCGGCACGACCAAGCTCTCTTCCCCGCCAAACCAGAAATAGCTCCCCTCGGCGACCATAGGCTGGGCGGTGAAATGCGCCACCAAGGTCGCGGCCTGCTCCGGATTGCCCACGAACCAGCGCAGGTCGACGCCGGCCGGCAGCGACAGATCCTGCACGTCGTCCTGATGGGGGACCAGCAGGGCGATATGGCCGAGGGCATGGGCCGGCATCACCTCCACCATGGCGCTGATGGCGGGCAGGGCGGTGAGATCCCCCGCCATGTAATAGTGCTCGGCCGTTTGCAGCATGGGGTCGGGACCGCCCGGGCCCGAGATGGCGAGCCTGTCACCCGGTTTGGCGTGCAGGGCGAAACGACTGGCGGGGCCGGCCTCGCCGTGCAGGGCGAAGTCGATGTCGAGCTCCAGCGCCTCTCGGCGAAACGCGCGTATGGTGAAGGTGCGAATGACGGGTTTCTGGGCGGGATCGAGCCAGCGAGGCCCCTTGTCGGTGGGGGTGGGCAACACTATCTCGCGCTGATCCGGTCTGGGCAGCATGATCTTGACATGAGCACCGCCACAGCTGAAGGGGTAGTCCACAAGCTCGGGGCTGGTCAGGCAGATTCGGCGCAGGTGCGGGCTCACATCCTGAACATGCTTGACGGTGAGCAGGCGGGGGCGATTGGCCGGGGCGGGTTGAGACATGGGCATACTCCTGGCTGATGATGGCGCCCATTTTTGAGGAAATGAAAACTATTATCAATTGGTTTGTGGGCAGAATGGGTCGCGATTGACCTCCTAGGGATGTCCATCGCGATCTCACACTCTCTGCCTGGGTCAGGTTCGATCGCTTCCCCCCAGCGCCCGATAGATGCCTGCCATGTTGTTGAGCTGGGCCTGCTGCTGTGCCAGCAGAGCGAGCTCGGCATCCCACAGGCGGTTCTGCTCATCCAGCCAGGGTTGCACCCCGGTGGCACCGGCCAGAAAACGGGCGCCAGCGAGCCTTTCGGCCTCCCGGGCATAGGCCCTCTGCTGCTCCAGATAGCGCAGCCGCTGATCCCCTTGCTGACGGGCGGCCAGGCCATCCTCCACTTCCAGCAGCGCGGTATAGAGCTGCTTGCGAAACTCGGTTTCGGCAATCTGGTAGTCGATGTCGGCGCTGGCGATGGAGAGCCGGGTCTTGTTGTACTCGAGGAAAGGGAGCGCCAGCGTGGCGCCCAGGGTGCCGACTGGATTTTGCAGCACCTGGGTCAGGGTATCCGAGGTGGTGCTGGCACCGCCGGTCAGGCTCAGGGTGGGATAAAAGCCGGTGCGGATCTCATCTCCCCTCGCAAGGGTCTTGCGCAACCTGAGTTCGGCGGCGCGCACATCGGGCCGCCGGGCCAGCACATCGGCGGGAATGCCGGCCGCCAGGGACGGGATCGGGCCTATGATCAGGGCGTCGGGAGCGTCAGCGAGCGGCCCGCTGCTGCGGCCCAGCAGCAGGCGAAGAGCATTGCCCGCCTGTGCCCGTTGCTGGGTGAGGGTGGCGAGCTCCGCCTGCTTGCCCGCCTTCTGCTGGCTGGCCTGTACCAGATCGAGTCGGGTCACGGCGCCCGCCTCGTATTTGGCGTGGGTCAGGCGTTCAATGCGCTCCAGATTGGCCAGTTGCTGGGTGCCCAGGGTAATGGCCGAGCCGAGGTAGGCCAGTTGCCAGTATTGCTCCAGGGTCTTGCCGATGAGCAGCAACCGGGTGGCGGCCAGATCCTGTTCGCTGGCTTGTGCCTCCCAGCTCGCCTGATCCCTTGCCGCGGCCAGTCTGCCCCAGAGATCCACTTCGTAGCTGAGGTTGAGGGAGGGGCCCAGGTTGCTGCTGGCGCTGCCATCTTTCATGTTCTTGGTGCCGCTGGCCCCGAGATTGGCGCTGACCGAGGGGGTGAGGTTGGTGTCAGCCAGATCGGCGCCGAGCAGGGCATTCTTGAGCTTGAGCCCGGCCACCCGCATGTCCGGGTTGGCGGCCAGCACCGCCTCGACCAGGCGATCGAGCGCAGGATCCTGGAATCCCTGCCACCAGGGGCCTGCCTGCTGCAAGGTGAGACCCCGGCTCTCCTGCTGCCATGCTGGCGCCACGTCGAGATCGGGTCTGTGATAGGTGCTCTGCTGGCTGCAGGCACCGAGGCTGGCGGTGAGCATCAGGCTTAGCCCGAGCCTTGATAGGTTGTGCATCGTCATTCCCTCGCCAGTGCCTCCACCGGATCGAGCCTGGCCGCATTGCGGGCGGGCAGGTAACCAAACAGGATCCCGATGAGGGAGGAGCACCCGAAGGCCATCAGGATGGAGAAGAGCGAGAAGCGCATCTGGAAGCTTTCCACGAGCAGGGAGAAGAGAGCGCCGATGAGCAGGGCGAGGCCGATACCGAGCAGCCCCCCCAGCAGGCTGACCATCACCGCCTCGATGAGGAACTGTTGCAGTATGTCGGACTGGCGGGCGCCGACGGCGATGCGGATCCCTATCTCCCGGGTGCGCTCCACCACCGAGACCAGCATGATGTTCATCACCCCGACGCCCCCGACGATGAGGGAGATCACCGCGATGGCGGAGACCAGCAGTGTCAGGGTGGCGGTGGTCTTCTCCACCGATTTGACGATGCTGTCGCTGCTGAAGGTGAAGAAGTCCTTCACGCCGTGGCGCTGGGTCAGCAGGGCGACTGCCGCCTGCTCGGCCAGGGCGGACTGGACGCCGTCCTTGACCCGGATGGTGATCTGGGTGAAGTGCTGCTGGGAGAGGAGACGGCTCATGACGGCGCTGTAGGGGAGCCAGACATTGACCGACTGGCTGCTGCGGCCAAAGCCGGTCTCCTGGGTGACCACCCCCACGATGCGCACCGGCAGGGTGCCGACCAGCACCACCTGGCCGACCGGGTCCACCTTGCCAAGCAGGCTCTCTATGGTCTTGCCATCCACCACGGCGACTGCCGTCCGGTTTCGAATGTCCCGCTCATCGAGCAGGCGCCCCTGGGTGAGCGTCATCCCCTTGACCCGGAAAAAGTCGTTGCCGACCCCGATCACGCTGCCGCTGCTGGTCTTGTTGCGATAGCGAAGCTGGCCCGACGTCGCTATCTGGGGGCTGGCCCCCTCCAGATAGGGCTGGCCGAGCAGCGCGTCGAGATCCCGCTCGTTCAGGGTCTGGATGCTGGCGGCCTTCTCGTCTCCCCAGTCCTTGCCGGGGAAGATGTCGATGGTGTTGGTGCCCATGGCGTTGATGTCGTCGATCACCTTGGCGCGCGCCCCCTGACCCAGCGCCACCACGCTGACCACGGCGGCGATGCCGATGATGATGCCGAGCATGGTGAGGAAGGTGCGCATGCGATGGGCCAGCATGGCGTGCAGGGCCATGCGCCCCGCCTCCCGGTAGCGATCCCAGCCCCGGCTTGCGGTGCGGACGACGGCTCCTGTGCCCTGTGCATCTTGCCCGACAGAGGGAGGGGCCAGCTGGCTGCCGTCACCTGGCAGCGGGTGGGCCTGCGCCCCGGATGGGGAGGCTGCGTTGTCATCGGTCGCCCGATGGCCGCTGTCCTCCACTACCCGCCCGTCACGCAGGGTGATGATGCGATCCGCATGGCTTGCCACCGCCATGTCGTGGGTCACCAGAATGATGGTGTGGCCCTGGGCGTGCAGCTCCTTGAGGATGGCCATCACCTCCTTGCCGCTCTGGCTGTCGAGAGCGCCGGTGGGTTCGTCCGCCAGGATCACCTCGCCGCCGTTGGCGAGCGCCCGGGCAATACTGACCCGCTGCTGCTGACCGCCGGAGAGCTGGCCGGGTCTGTGGTGGCTGCGATCCTGCAGTCCCAGGCGGGTCAGCAAGGTGCGGGCTCGGGCCTGGCGATCAAGGCGGGCAGTGCCGGCATAGATGGCGGGGATCTCCACGTTGGCGGCCGCGTCCAGATGGGGCAGCAGGTGATAGCGCTGGAAGATGAAGCCGAAGTGGTGGCAGCGCAGCCGTGCCAGGGAGAGGGCATCCAGGGTCGCGGTGTCCTGGCCGCGAAACAGATACTGGCCCCCGCTCGGGCGATCGAGGCAGCCCAGCAGGTTCATCAGGGTCGATTTGCCGGAGCCGGAGGCGCCGACGATGGCCACCATCTCCCCGGCATCGATGGCGAGATCCAGCGGGTGCAGCACGGTCACTTCGTGCTCTCCGCTCTGGTAGCGCCGCTCGATGCCCTTGAGACGGATCAGGGGCTCGCTCACGGCACCATCTCCCCTTCATCGTGCAGTGCCGGCTTGCCCTGCTCCAGGATCACCTTCTCCTGCTCGGTCAGGCCGCTCACCACCTCAATCTTGATGTCATCCTTCATGCCGGTCTTGATGCGGCGGGTCTCTCTCTGGTCCCCTGCCTTGAGCAGGCTGACCTCGTACTCGTTGTCGCCAGTCTTCTTGCCGAGGGCGGTCTGGGGAATGGCCAGTACCTGCTTGCGCTCGCCGAGTACGATGGTGACCTGGGTCGTCATGGCGACCCTCAACTGATGGCCGGGGTTGGGCACATCGAACAGGGCATAGTAGTAGATGGCCGCATTGCTGGTGGCTGTGGTGCTGGCCGTCTGCTCATTGATGTTGGTGGGGGCCAGCTCGACCGTGCGCAGGGTACCGTGGTAGCGAGTATCCGGATCCCCTATCAGGGTGAAATAGACCGGCATGCCCGCCTTGACACGGGTGACGTCCGCTTCGGAGATCTGGGCCTTGACCGTCATGGTGTCGAGATTGGCGAGCTTGAGCAGGGTCGGTACCGTCTGGCTGGCGGCCAGAGTCTGCCCCTGCCGGGTGACGATGGAGACGACGGTACCATCCATGGGGGCCTGAATGCGGTTGTAGCCGAGCTCCGTCTTGGCGCGCTCCACCTTGATGATGGCGTTGTCGATGTCGGCCTGGGCGCTTTGCAGCTCGGCCCGGGTGACGGCAAGCTGGGCTTCGGCGCTCTCCAGATCCGCACGAGAGCTCGCTTCCTGCCGAAACATTTGCTGCTGGCGGCGCCAGGCAAGCTCGTTCTGTTTGAGCTGTGCCTGCTTGATCTTGAGCTGGGCGCGGCGGCTGGCCAGCTCCGCTTCGGCGGTCTTGAGGTTGTTCTGGGCGATCAGGGGATCGATCTCCGCCAGCAGCTCTCCTTGTTTGACCTGTTGACCCGCTTCCACCGCGAGATAGGTGACCTGACCCGAGACCTGGGCCCCCACATCCACCTGCTCGATTGCCTGCAGTACGCCACTGGCGAGCACCGTCTGCTCCACATCCTGGCGGGTTACCGTTGCGGTCAGTACCGGGTCCGGTGTGTTGCCTGGCCAGGCCAGCCAGGTGACGAGAGGGATCAGCACAAGGGCGAGCAGGGCGAGCTTGCCGGGTTTTCGAAGAGCTTTCATTTATCACCTGAACGAAACGAGCGAAGGCGTGCAAGGGCCATATCGTGCAGCAAATGGCCCTCAAAAAGAAGCGAGCAATGTGTAAGAAATCGTGTGGTTCTGGCGGTGACGCACTGGAGGAGGCCAAGCTGGGGGAGGATGACGGCGGGCGTCAGAAACAAGAAGACCCGCTCAGGGAGCGGGTCTTGTGGCATCAACCGACGGCTTTGAGCAAGGCGGCGTGAGGCTCGTGGCAGATCTGGATATCGAGGGGCAGTTTGTAGAGGAGCAGGCGGGCCAGCGAGCCCTCCATCCAGTGATGACGGCTGCCGACCAGCAAGAGATCGGCGGGGTGGGCGGCCAGCCAGTGCTGGAGATCCGGCACCACGTCATCCACCACCAGACACTGGTAATCCACCGGATGAGACAGCTGGGTGATGAGTTCACTGATGATCGCCTTGGCATCCAGGGTGCCCTGGGCGCTGCGCTCCTCTTGTGACAGGGACAGACTATTGCGACGGGTCTTGCTGCTGTGGGTCAGGTGCAACAAGGTCAGGTTGGCGCCCAGCCCTTGTGCCAGACGGCTCGCCTTGGCCAGTGTCTCCTGCTCGTAATCCTTGCCTTCCAGCAACAGCACAATATTGGTCGGGCTCATAAGCAGTTCTCCTTGGCAGGTGCGGGTCAGACGGCGGAAGCGCGCTCCCATTCTCCCTTCCCGCGAAATGTCAGCTCAAACGAACCCGGTGTGTTTGCATCAAGCGTCACCTTCTGTCGATGGCAACTGAAGGTACCGAGTCCGTTTACATCATCATAACAGACTGAGTTGAATGGAAAATGAAGGAGTGGGTCCGTTCGATATATGAATGAGTGCAACGAAGATGAGTGGCGTTCTGACCATGGCGATGGAAGCCCGACTGGGTGATGACCAGGCTAACAGGCTCAGATTGAGCATCAAGACACGTGCCGCGGATTAGCCAGGGCAGCCCCTCTTTCTTGCTTGCGGTTCACGGCATCGGTCAACCAGGCCGGCGCCGTCGGCAAGAGGCTTCAACTGGCCACCGCGATGATGACTCGGTCAATCTAAAAGGGGCGACATGGACGGGAGGATGTCCCGCCCGCCCCGTGGTCAGCTTGCGAGCAACTCACGGGCATTGGCCAGGGTGTTATCGGTGATCTGATCGCCCCCCAACAGGCGGGCCAGTTCGTTGAGCCGGGCGCCCGGGGTGAGCGCCTGCATCTGGGTTTCCGTTGTCTTGCCGTCGGTGTGTTTGCTCACCACCATGTGCTGGTGACCCTTGCCTGCCACCTGGGGCAGGTGGGTGACCACCATCACCTGGGTGGATTCGCCGAGCTGGCGCAACAGGCGGCCCACCACGGCGGCGGTCGGGCCGCTGATCCCCACATCCACTTCGTCGAAGATAAGGGTCGGGGTGGAGATCTTGCGTGCACTGATCACCACGATGGCGAGGCTGATACGCGACAGCTCGCCGCCGGAAGCCACCTTGCCGAGCGGTTGGATGGGCTGACCCGGGTTGGTGGTGACCATGAACTCCACCCGATCGATGCCAAGGGGCGAGAGGCTGCTCTGGGCATCGGGTCGCACCTCGATGGCGAAGCGGCCATCGGGCATCGCCAGTTCGTGCATGCTGGCGCTTACCTTCGCGCCCAGCTCCTCGGCATAGCGCTGGCGGCTCTGGCTCAGGGCCTCGGCGGCCTGCACGAAGGCCTGGCGGGCCGAGGCCAGCTCGTCCTCCATCCCCTCGAGTCGCTCTTCGTCGGAGTGCAGGCGTGCGAGGTCGCTGGCCAGCTCCTGATGGTAGTGGGCCAGCTCCGCCGGTTTGACATGGTGCTTGCGTGCCAGGTTGATGGCCTTGGAGAGGCGGCTCTCCAGCTCGTTGAAGCGCTCTGGATCCAGTTCCAGCCGGTCGAGATAGCTGCGCAGCTCGCTGTGGCTCTCCTGTACGCCGATCAGGGCTTCGTTGAGCATGCCGAGCACGTTGCCCAGCCGGCTGTCCATGCCGACCAGGGTCTCGGCCCTGTCCACCGCCGTTTGCAGCAGACCGGCGATGGTGGTCTCTTCATTGTCATAGAGCAGATCGAGGCAATACCCGCACTCCTGCATCAGCTCGGTGCCATTGGCGAGCCGCTGATGCTCCTCTTCAATCTCTTCAAACTCTCCCGGCTGAAGGGCAAATTCGTCCAGCTCCTGCACCTGGTATTCGATGAGTTGACGGCGGGCTTCCCGCTGCTGCTGCTCGGCCTTGAGCCGGTTGAGCTCGTTTTGCAACTGGCGCCACTGCTGGTAGTGGCGGCGCACATCGTCGAGGAGCAAATGATGACCGGCGTAGCCGTCCAGCAGGGCGAGCTGGTAATCGGGTTTGAGCAGCATCTGGTGAGCGTGCTGACCGTGGACGTTGACCAGCAGTTGACCCAGGTTCCTGAGCTGGGCGAGGGGGACGGGAACCCCGTTGATATAGCTGCGAGAGCGCCCCTCGGCGGACAGTACCCGCCGGACGATGCACTCACCGTCATTTTCAAGCTCGTTGGTGGCGAGCCAGGCCCGGGCGGCAGGATTTCCCTCCAGCAGGAAGCGGGCACTCACCTCGGTCTTGTCGCTGCCCGGGCGCACCATGCTGGCTTCGGCGCGCTCCCCCAGGCACAGCCCCAGAGCATCGATGGCGATGGATTTGCCCGCGCCGGTCTCCCCGGTGATGCAGGTCATCCCCGGTTGCAGATCGAGCTCGAGAAACTTGACGATGGCGAAGTTGTTGACGGTCAGCTGGGTCAGCATGGTCTCATCCTGTATGGGCCAACATTACTGTGTATGCATACAGTATATACTGGTCTTATATACAGTAAAGTGGGCAGGGAGGATTTTTGCGAAACAGGGGGAGGGCAAGGATGTCAAGGCCGCGGCATGGGGGTGACGCCGATCCGATGGCCTGCAAAATCAACCTGCGTACCTGGCATGGGCTGAGGTGATTCGAGAAGCCACCTTGAGGCGCTCTCTTGTGGTGAGTGGCTGGCTGAGACACACTCGAACCAGTCCTGGTTGAGCCTGGGCTGTGCACAGACCTCTTCGCAAGGATGCGTCACGATGATCCATACCCCGACCCTGCTGCTGATCTCCCTGGCAATCAACCTGATGTCGGGGCTGATCATGCTATTCATCCACTCCCTGAAGCCGGGTCGAGGCAACTTTCTGTACTGGTCCCTCTCCGCTTTTCTCTTCTCCCTCTCCATCCTGCTGCTCAGTCTGGGGGTGTTGGGCGGCCATCCGGCGCTGGGCATCCGGGTCGGCGGCCTGGTCTCGCTCATGAGCATCCTGCTGTTGCTCGCCGGTTTTTGTGCGCTTTACGAGCGCGCATGGCATCCCCGTGCCGTGGGGGGAGGCGTGGCGGTGTTGCTGCTGCTCTATCTGGGATTGTCCAGCCTCGCCCCCGTGCGCATTGTGCTGGCTCTGATGGAATCGATGTTGTACCTGTGGTGCGCCTGCCTCATCGTCTCTCTCGGCCGGCAACAGAAGCGGGTGCTCCATGCGGTGGCGCTCATTTACCTGCTGCATTTCACCATCCTGCTGAGCCAGGGGGGGCTGCTCTTGCTGGGAGTCGAAGAGCGGATGGGGGACGGAGGTTGGCTCGATCTCATCTTCTTCATGCACATGGTGCTGACCATCGGCTCGGTGTTGTTGCTGCCTCTGGTGGCCTATGTGGAGACGGAGGAGGCATTGCTGGCGCTCTCGGAGCGGGATCCCCTCACCGGGGTGCTCAATCGGCGCGGCCTCTTCAGGCACGGAGAGGGTACTACGCCTGGCCAGACGCGCTGCGTGGTGGTCCTGGACATCGATCACTTCAAGCGGGTCAACGACCAGTTTGGTCACGGCTGCGGGGATGAGGTCATTCGCTATGTGGCCGGGGTGCTGGTGGCCGAGGTACGCAAGGATGATCTGGTGGGGCGCATCGGTGGCGAGGAGTTTGCCATCATCATGGGGGGCGTGAGCGGCCAGATGGCCCGCGACATCTGTGACCGGATCCGCCGCCAGATAGAGACGGGCTCCCGGCAGGGGGCTTGCCTGCCGTGCGAGGGGGTTACGGTGAGCATGGGGGTTGTGTGCGCCAGTGCCGAGGCTGACCTGGCACTGATGCTGACCAAAGCCGATGCTGCCATGTACCGGGTGAAGGAAGCGGGGAGAAACGGGGTGCATCTGGCATTCGAGCCGGCACTGCCTCGGCTGGTCGAAAGCAGCGAGGGGTAGACCCTCGCCACCGATGGTGCCTGGCTAGAAGAGCTTGCTGCCCCAACCGAGCTTGTTGCGCAGCACGTGGAAGTAGCTGTAATCCAGCGGATGCACCAGATGAAGCTTGTGGCTGCTCTTCTTGATGAGGATCTCGTCCCCCGGGTGGACCGCCAGGGTGACCTGGCCGTCGCAGCTCACCTGCATGGCGTCGTCCTGGTTGTCCGGCGAGACCAGCAGCCGCACTTCGCTGTCCGCATCCAGCACGATGGGGCGGCTGCTCAGGGTATGCGGGAACATGGGCACCAGCGTGATGGCGTTGAGTTTGGGGGTGAGAATGGCGCCCCCTGCCGACAGGGAGTAGGCGGTGGAGCCGGTGGGTGTCGCCACTATGATGCCGTCCGAGCGCTGGCTGTACATGAAGCTGCCGTCGATGTAGACCTCGAACTCGATCATGTGGGCGATCTTGCCCGGGTGAAGCACCGCCTCGTTGACCGCGAGGTTGCTCGACTTGCGCTCCCCGTGGCGATAGACGGCGGCCTCCAGCAGGAAGCGATGCTCGCTCTTGAAGTGACCCGAGAGCACCTGCTCCAGGGGCAGCAGATAATCCTGGGGCGAGAGATCGGTCAGGAAGCCGAGGTTGCCCCGGTTCACCCCGATCACCGCCACATCGAACCGTGACAGCACCCGGGCGGCCCCCAGCATGTTGCCGTCACCGCCGACGACGATGGCGAGATCCGCCTGCTCGCCGAGCTGCACCAGATCCATCACGTTCTCCCCGAGCAGCCCCAGAGTATGGGCCACCCGGCTCTCCAGCAGCACACGAAAGCCGCGGCTGGTCAGGTACTGATACAGGCCGGTCAGGGTCTGGTTGGCCCCCTCGTGATGGGGCTTGCCGATGAGGGCAACGGTTTTGAACGGAGAATCCATAGGTTATCGGGTCTGGGAGAGTCTTGGGGGGAGTATACCGCGCTTTGCCGGGGATTTGTCTGCCTCCGTGGCGGTTGGTGCAATCGGCCCCGAAAAGGGGCTGCCTGGCACGCGGATGGGCGCCATTGTGCCCGATCTGCCCTTTTCCCCTTGAAAGCCGGGGCTGTGTCCCCATAATAGCGCCAACACAGGGTCTGCTGGCGCGTGTCGCTTGTCTGAACGCCAGCCACCCTCACACGCAACCCCTGAATATTGGAGATGTCATGAGCCACGAAGAACAAAAGGTTGAAGCGATGGAGCAAGTGGAAGCCCAGCCAGTCGAGCCGACCGATGTAGACAGTGAAGTGACAGCCGAGCAGGCCCGCATCGCCGAGCTGGAGGCCCAGCTGGAGGCGGCCCAGCAGGCTTCCCTGGAAGAGCGCGAGCGCGCCATTCGCGCCGTCGCCGAGATGGAGAACCTGCGTCGCCGTGCCGCTCAGGACGTGGAGAAAGCCCACAAGTTTGCACTGGAGAAGTTCGCGGCAGAGCTCTTGCCGGTGCTGGACAACCTGGAGCGCGCCATCGAGCTGGCGGACAAGGAGAACGACACCCTCAAGCCAATGATTGAAGGGGTCGAGCTGACCCTGAAATCCATGCAGAGCGGCGTGGCCAAGTTTGGCCTGGTGGCGCTGGACCCGACCAACCAGCCGTTCGACCCCAATGCCCACCAGGCCATGAGCATGGTGCCCAGTGCTGACGTGGCGCCGAACACAGTGATCGCCGTGATGCAGAAGGGCTACGAGCTCAATGGCCGCGTCATCCGCCCGGCCATGGTGATGGTCTCCAAGTCCGCTGACTGATCACGCTGTTCTCACCAAGCCCGCCGCTTGGCGGGCTTTTTGTTGGATGTGGCGCCAAAAAACGTGTCTGGCGTCATTTGGCTGTCAGGTGGTCTGTATGCAGGTTTTTTCAGGGCCGGACTTGAAGCGCCGACTTGAGACCCCATATAGGTTACAAGGCCACGGCGGCACAAAAAATTTGATGCCGGGAGCTTGAAAGCCACAGTGGCAGGCCCCACCTAGCCGTTAACGTATCAAGGCGAGCCCCTCGCCAGTTTATTCAAAGTATTTGGAGATTCGTCAAATGGGTAAAATCATCGGTATTGACCTGGGTACTACCAACTCCTGCGTCGCTATTCTGGATGGCGACCATGCTCGCGTGATCGAGAACGCGGAAGGCGACCGTACTACTCCGTCCATCATTGCCTATGCCGATGACGGCGAAATCCTGGTTGGTCAGCCGGCCAAGCGCCAAGCCATCACCAACCCGAAGAACACGCTGTTCGCCATCAAGCGTCTGATCGGCCGTCGTTTCGAAGATGACGAAGTACAACGTGACCTGAAAATCATGCCGTACGCCATCGCCAAGGCCGACAACGGTGACGCCTGGGTTGAAGTGAAAGGCAAGAAGATGGCACCGCCGCAGATCTCTGCCGAAGTGCTGAAAAAGATGAAGAAGACCGCCGAGGACTACCTGGGCGAGCCGGTGACCGAAGCCGTCATCACCGTACCGGCCTACTTCAACGACGCCCAGCGTCAGGCCACCAAGGATGCCGGTCGCATCGCCGGTCTGGATGTAAAACGCATCATCAACGAGCCGACTGCCGCGGCTTTCGCCTACGGCGTCAACAAGGTCAAGGGCGAGCGCAAGGTTGCTGTATATGACCTGGGTGGCGGTACCTTCGATATCTCCATCATCGAGATCGACGAAGTCGAAGGGGAAACCACCTTCGAAGTACTGGCGACCAACGGTAACACCCACCTGGGTGGTGAAGACTTCGACAACCGCGTCATCAACTACCTGGTTGACGAGTTCAAGCGCGAGCAGGGCATTGACCTGCGCAACGACCAGCTGGCCCTGCAGCGTCTGAAAGATGCCGCCGAAAAAGCCAAGATCGAGCTCTCTTCTGCCCAGCAGACCGACGTCAACCTGCCGTACATCACAGCAGATGCCACCGGTCCGAAGCACATGAACATCAAGGTGACCCGCGCCAAGCTGGAATCCCTGGTGGAAGACATGGTGAAAGACTCCCTGGAGCCGGTTCGTGTCGCCCTGAAAGACTCCGGTCTGGCGGTTGGCGAGATCGACGACGTCATCCTGGTGGGCGGTCAGACCCGTATGCCGCTGGTTCAGAAGACCGTGGCCGACTTCTTCGGCAAAGAGCCGCGCAAAGACGTCAACCCGGACGAAGCCGTGGCCATGGGTGCTGCCATCCAGGGTGCCGTACTGTCCGGTGACAAGACCGACGTACTGCTGCTGGACGTGACTCCGCTCTCCCTGGGGATCGAGACCATGGGCAGCGTGATGACCGCGCTCATCGAGAAGAACACCACCATTCCGACCAAGAAGTCCCAGGTGTTCTCCACCGCCGAAGACAACCAGTCTGCCGTGACCATTCACGTGCTGCAGGGTGAGCGCAAGCGCGCCAGCGACAACAAGTCCCTGGGCCAGTTCAACCTGGAAGGCATCCGCCCGGCACCGCGCGGTCTGCCGCAGATCGAAGTGACCTTCGACATCGATGCCAACGGCATCCTGCACGTCTCCGCGAAAGACAAGGAGACCAACAAGGAGCAGAAGATCACCATCCAGGCCTCTTCCGGTCTGTCTGATGACGAGATCGAACGCATGGTACGCGAAGCCGAAGCCAACGCGGCCGAGGACAAGAAGTTCGAAGAGCTGGTGCAGGCCCGCAACCAGGCTGACGGTCTGGTCCACTCCGTGCGCAAGCAGGTCACCGAAGCCGGTGAAGCCCTGCCTGCCGACGAGAAGACCAAGATCGAGACTGCCCTGAGCGAGCTGGAATCCGCCATCAAGGGTGACGACAAGGCTGCCATCGAAGCCAAGCAGCAAGCGCTGCTGGAAGCGTCCCAGAAGCTGATGGAAATTGCCCAGCAGCAGGCTCAGGCGCAAGGCGCCGCCGGTGCTGACGCCGGTCAGTCCTCCTCTTCTGCCAAGGCTGACGACGACGTGGTCGACGCCGAGTTCGAAGAAGTGAAAGACGACAAGAAGTAAGCCCGACCCGGATGGGCGAAGTCCGCTTCGCCCATCGGCTCAGAATCTGTTCACGGTCTGTCGCGAGAGGCCGTCAGCAAGGTAAAGAGCAGCGCAGGAACCGGAGCGTATAGTATACGTGAGGATTCCGAGCAGCACATGAGCCTTGATCACGGCTTCGTAGCAAGAGTGTGAGCAGATTCGTCAATGAATTTACGGGCGTTGGGTAACCAACGCCCGTCTGCGTAACTGCTGATATAGCAACAGGATGAGTATGTCGAAGCGCGATTTCTACGAAGTGCTCGGGGTGTCGAAAGGTGCCGACGAGCGCGAGATCAAGAAGGCGTACAAGCGTCTGGCCATGAAGTATCACCCGGATCGCAACCAGGGTGATGCCGGGGCTGAAGAGAAGTTCAAAGAGGTCAAGGAAGCCTACGAGGTCCTGACCGACGAGAACCTGCGTGCCCGTTATGACCAGTACGGTCATGCCGGGGTGGATCCGAGCCAGGGTGGCGGCCACGGCGGCTTTGGCGGTGGTGCCGATTTCGGCGACATCTTCGGCGACGTGTTTGGCGACATCTTCGGTGGTCGCGGGGGCGGTCGTCGCGGCCCGGCCCGTGGCGCCGATCTGCGCTACAACATGGAGCTGACGCTGGAAGAGGCGGTGCGCGGGGTCTCCAAGGAGATCAAGATCCCGACCCAGGTCCACTGCGAAGTCTGCAACGGCTCCGGTGCCCATACCGGCAGCCAGGCCCAGACCTGCCCCACCTGCCACGGCTCCGGCCAGGTGCAGATGCGCCAGGGCTTCTTCGCGGTGCAGCAGCCTTGCCCCCACTGTCACGGTCGCGGCAAGATCATCAAGGATCCGTGCCGCAAGTGCCATGGGGAAGGGCGCTACCAGAAGACCAAGACCCTGTCGGTCAAGATCCCGGCCGGGGTCGATACCGGGGATCGCATCCGTCTCTCCGGCGAAGGGGAAGCGGGGGAAACCGGCGCATCGGCGGGGGATCTGTACGTACAGGTTCACGTGCGCGAGCACGAGATCTTCGTCCGTGACGGCAACGACCTCTACTGCGAAGTGCCCATCAGCTTCACCACGGCGGCGCTCGGCGGCGAGATTGAAGTGCCGACCCTGGATGGCCGGGTCAAGCTCAAGGTGACCCCGGAGACCCAGACCGGCAAGCTGTTCCGCCTGCGGGGCAAGGGCGTCAAGTCCGTGCGCTCCGGCCAGGTGGGGGATCTGATGTGCAAGGTGGTGATCGAGACTCCGGTCAAGCTGACCGAGACCCAGAAAGATCTGCTGCGCCAGCTGGACGACTCCTTCAGCGGCGCCGCTGCCAAGACTCACAAGCCGAAATCCGAAGGCTTCTTCGAAGGGGTGAAACGCTTCTTCGACGACCTGACTAAATAAACGCGACCCGCGTTACCCAAGCCGGCACGGATGTGCCGGCTTTTTTTTTGCCCGCCATCTGGCCTGGATCCTCCCTTATTGAGTGGATCCCGATGAGGGATCCTCCTCACAACTTCCACCAATTCCTCCTGTACAAATGTTATCCCGCTCACACTCCTGCTGAAACGGTTTAGCTGGCATATTGAGTCAGCTAAAGCGGTTTAGCTATCCTCGGCTCGTCAACAACAACAGAGCCCGGACGGGCGACAGAAGACAGGTGAGGACGATGACGATGTTCAAGAGCAAGTTGGCGCTGGCCGTGGCGCTGGGATTGGGAATGAGCAGCCCGCTGTGGGCGGCGGATGGTGGTATCGAGGCTCGTCTGGCGGCGCTGGAGGCGCGGGTGCAGGCAGCCGAGGCGCGCGCCACCGCTGCCGAAGCGCGGGCCGACGAGGCCCAGAGCAAGGCGAGCGAAGCCCGCGAGACCGCCGCCGTGGCCAAGGCCCAGAGCGAGAAGGTGGACAAGCAGACCGCCGGTGCCCAGGGCTTCGAGTTCCACGGCTATGCCCGCTCGGGCCTGCTGGTGAACGGCAACGGCAATGGTGGCCGCGGCGGCCCCTACATCACCCCGGCCGGCTCGGTGGGCGGCGCCGTGGGTCGCCTTGGCAACGAGGATGACACCTACATGGAGGCCAACCTGCTGAAGACCCAGACCTTCGACGATGGCAGCTGGGCCCGCTACAAGCTGATGCTGGCGGACGGGGTGGAGACCAGCAACGACTGGACCGCCAGCGATTCCAGCCTCAACACCCGCCAGGTGTTTGCCGAAATCGGCGATCTGGCGAGCTTCAGCGGTCCTTTCCAGCACTCGGTGCTCTGGGCGGGCAAGCGCTTTGACCGGGACAACTTCGACATCCACTGGCTCGACTCGGACGTGGTCTTCCTGGCCGGTACCGGCGGCGGCGTCTACGACGTGCAGCTGGCCGACAGCTGGAAGGCAAACTTCTCCCTCTACGGGCGCGACTACGGCGACATCAGCGCGAGCGGTCTCTCCGACATCGAGAGCTACATCCTCACCATGAACAACCGCGTTGGCAACTGGCAGTGGATGCTGAACGGCCTCTCCGCCAAGGATAACGAGGCGCGCATCAACGACGGCGGCGCGGGCAGCGAAGCGGCGAACAAGGGTGCCCACACCCTGGTGGCCTACCACGCCGACAGCTTCTTTGGCATCAACCCCGGTTTCTCCAAGGCGGCGGTGCTGTATGGCCACGGTCTGGGTGCCGAGCTCAAGGGGCTGGGCTCCGACAGCGAGCTGCTGCCGGATGCCGATGCGGTGCGGGTCGCCGTGTTTGGCGCCACCGATCTTGCGCCCCGCTGGCGTGTGGCCCCGGCCCTGCTGGCCGAGCACAGCCAGGATCGTTACGTGAAAGGGGACGAGTACCGCTGGGTGACCCTCAATGGCCGCCTGGCCCAGGTGCTGAGCCAGAACGTCGAGCTGGTTTACGAGGCGACCTGGCAGTACATGGACCTCGATCCCAAGGGCTACAAGGGTCGTCAGGCGGTGAGCGGCGATTTCACCAAGCTTACCTTCGCGCCGACCTTCAAGGCGCAGACCGCCGGCTTCTTCGAGCGGCCCGAGCTTCGGGTGTTCGCCACCTGGATGGACTGGTCCTCCGAGCTCGACAACTACGCCAGCTCCGATGCCATGGGCCAGAGCAACTTCACCGCCGGGGGCGAGTGGAACTTTGGCGTGCAGATGGAAACCTGGTTCTAGTTCGTTATCCCGATCACAAAAATGGCAGGCGGCCCCGGGATCTATTGGTTAGCTAAAACGGTTTAGCTGATAATGCGGACCCAGAACCCGGGGCTGACCCCGGCAAATCCTGTGCAGCAGTGGAGTAGCAACAAGGTGACGAATCGTGTGTGGGTAATGGGGGATGCGGTAGTGGACTTGATCCCGGAAGGGGAGCAGTACTACCTCAAGTGTCCGGGTGGCGCACCGGCCAACGTGGCGGTGGGCGTTGCACGGCTCGGCGGGGAGTCGGCTTTCATTGGCCGGGTCGGCGCGGATCCCTTCGGCCGCTTCATGGGGGAGACCCTGGCCAGGGAGGGGGTCGACATTCGCCACCTGATCCAGGATCCGGCCCATCGCACCAGCACGGTGCTGGTGGATCTCGATGAGGCGGGGGAGCGCAGCTTCACCTTCATGGTGCGCCCGAGCGCCGATCAGTTCCTGAGCCACGCCGATCTGCCGGTCTTCCAGGCCGGGCAGTGGCTGCTGACCTGCTCCATTGCGCTCGCCAACGAGCCGGTGCGCAGCAGTTGTCTGCAAGCCATGGCGACCATCCGTGCCGTCGGGGGGCGGGTCTGCTTCGACCCCAACCTGAGGCCAGAGGTGTGGGGCAACCCTGCCGAGATGCTGCCCGTGGTGCGCGAGGCCATGGCCCTCGCAGACGTGGTCAAGCTCTCGGTGGAGGAGCTGCAGTTGCTGAGCGGTCTGGACGATCTGGCGGCGGGGCTTGCCACTCTTTCAGGCCCGGCCCTGGTGCTGGTGACCCGGGGGGCGGCCGGTGTGGTGGCCCGTCTGGGTGGCGAGTTGCTGGAGTGGGTGGGGCCCAAGGTGACGCCACTCGATACCACGGGGGCGGGGGACGCCTTCGTCGCCGGGCTGCTGGCGGCCTTGGCCGAACGGACCTCGCTGCCGACGCTGGCCGAGCTGCCCGCCATTCTGGCTCAGGCCCACGGCTGCGGGGCGCTCGCCACCACCGCCAAGGGGGCGATGACGGCACTGCCCACCCGCACCCGGCTGGATGAATTTTTGCGATCAGGCGCAGACGGCTGTTGATCTGCGGCTAGAAGCCCGGCTCGACAGCCCCTACTCTCATGTGACAAGGGCCCGCCAGCGTGGCGGGTCATAAGAGGAAGAATATGAATATCAGTGCGATAGCCCAGGATCTGGTGCCCCTGCTCGGGGGCAAGGAGAACATCGTCAGCGCCGCCCACTGCGCCACCCGGCTGCGGCTGGTGCTGGCGGACGACAGCAAGGTGAACAAGGCCGCCATCGACAAGCTGGAGGGGGTCAAGGGGTGCTTCAGCAACGCTGGCCAGATCCAGGTCATTTTCGGCACCGGCCTGGTCAACAAGGTCTATGCGGAGTTCGTCACCCTGACCGGGACCGGCACCGCCAGCAAGGCGGAGCTGACCGACATGGCGACGGCCAAGCTCAACGTGGCCCAGCGTCTGGCGCGGACCCTCTCCAACATCTTCGTGCCCATCATTCCGGCCATCGTCGCCTCCGGCCTGCTGATGGGGCTGCTCGGCATGGTGCGCACCTACGGCTGGGTCAACGCCGACAGCGCCCTGTTCGTCATGCTCGACATGTTCAGCTCGGCAGCCTTCATCATCCTGCCGATCCTCATCGGCTTTACGGCGGCGCGGGAGTTTGGCGGCAATCCGTACCTCGGGGCCACCCTTGGCGGCATCCTCACTCACCCGGCCCTGACCAACGCCTGGGGCGTGGCCGGGGGCTTCAAGACCATGGACTTCTTCGGCCTGGATGTCGCCATGATAGGCTACCAGGGCACTGTCTTCCCGGTGCTCTTGGCGGTCTGGTTCATGTCCCACCTGGAGAAGCAGCTGCGCAAGCGCATCCCTGACGCGCTGGATCTCATCCTCACCCCGTTTTTGACCGTCATCATCACCGGCTTCGTGGCGCTGCTTTTCATTGGCCCCGCCGGGCGGGTGCTGGGGGATGGCATCTCGTTCGGTCTGAGCGCGCTTTATGAGCAGGCTGGCTGGCTGGCGGGTCTGGTGTTTGGCGGCACCTATTCCCTTATCGTCATCACCGGCATTCACCACAGCTTCCACGCCATCGAGGCGGGGCTGCTGGCCAATCCGCAAATTGGCGTCAACTTCCTGCTGCCCATCTGGGCCATGGCCAACGTGGCCCAGGGCGGGGCTTGCCTCGCGGTCTACTTCAAGACCCGGGACGTGAAGATCAAGGCCATCACGGTGCCGGCGGCCATGTCCTGCCTGCTTGGCATCACCGAGGCGGCGATCTTCGGGGTCAACCTGCGCTACATCAAGCCCTTCCTGGCCGGTCTGTTCGGCGGGGCCTGCGGCGGCGCCTACGTGGTGGCGGCCAAGGTCGGCATGACGGCGGTGGGCCTGACCGGCATCCCGGGCATGGCCATCGTCCAGCCCATGAGCCTCATCCACTACGTCATCGGTCTGGTGATCGCCTTTGGCGCCGCTTTCGCCGCCTCCTACCTGCTCAAGTACAAGGTGGAGTGATGAAGGAAAGCCATCTCCTGAACCTGGTTGTCCGGTCCCTGCTGGCCGGACAGCTCAAGGCGGCGGCCGATCCCCATCGGCCCCGCTGGCATCTGGCAGCCCCGGTGGGGCTGCTCAACGATCCCAACGGCTTCATCGAGCACGACGGGCGCTACCATCTTTTCTACCAGTGGAACCCGCTCGGTTGCGAGCACCGCAACAAGGGCTGGGGGCATGTCACCTCCACCGATCTGCTGCACTGGCAGCACGAGCCGGTGGCGCTGCTGCCCACCGAGGCCTATGAGAGCCACGGCTGCTATTCGGGCTCGGCGGTGAGTGATGAGCAGGGGCGTCTGACCCTTATCTACACCGGCAACGTCAAATATCCGGACGGCAGCCGCACCGCCTACCAGTGTCTGGCCCGCGCCGACGGTGCGGGGGGCTTTGCCAAGCTGGGCCCTGTGCTGGATCTACCCGCAGGCTACAGCGGCCATGTGCGCGACCCCAAGGTGTGGCACGACGGTCGGCAGTGGCTGATGGTGCTGGGGGCCCGCACCCTGGACGATCGGGGTGAGGTGCTGCTCTATCGCGGTGACACCCTGGATGCCTGGACACTGGTGGGCCCCATCGCCGGCAGCGGGCGCGGCGGTCTCGGGGAGTTTGGCTACATGTGGGAGTGTCCGGACCTGTTCCCCCTGGGAGATCGCCATGTGCTGATCAGCTGCCCGCAGGGGATTGCCCCGCAGGGAGAGGATTATCGCAACCTCTACCAGTGCGGCTGGCTGGCGGGTGACTTCGACGGCGAGCGCTTCGAGCACGGGGCTTTCCACGAGTTGGACAGGGGATTCGAGTTCTATGCCCCCCAGACTACCCAGGACAGTCAGGGGCGGCGCCTGCTGTTCGGCTGGCTGGGCTTGCCGGAGGAGAACGAGATGAGCCAGCCCACTCTCGAGCACGGCTGGATCCACCAGATGAGCTGCCCGCGGGAGCTGTTCTGGCAGGATGAGTGGCTCTGCCAGCGGCCGGTGGCTGAGCTGGGCGCCCTGAAAGGGGAGCAGACCCGCTTCGAGGGGGTGCCGGACGAGCTGCCCGCCCTGGCCATCGACTCGGCCTGGCTCGATCTGGCGCTGTGCGGTGAAGGGCGCCTCAGGTTCGGGGCCGTGGTCGAGCTGGTGTGGCAGCCTGGGCGTCTTGTCCTGCGTCGCCAGAACTGGCAGAGCGGGGAGTGGGAGGAGCGAAGCGCCCCCTGGCTTGGGGGCAAGATCACCGTCTTGTGTGACCGCTCCAGCCTGGAGTGCTTCGTCGATGGCGGTCGCCAGAGCTTGTCGACCCGTTACTTCCCCGGCGAAAACCCAGTACTTTCCGCACGTTGCGGTGATGATGGCAGCAAAATTTGTCTCGATCACTGGCCGCTGGCGACCTGCCTAGTACAATAGCCCGGTCTCAGTGTGCCGGGAGGTCAGGTGGAGAAGAAGAAACGGATCACGATTGCCCAGATAGCCACGCTTGCGGGGGTCTCCAAGGCCACCGCCAGTCTGGTGCTCAACGGCAAGAGTGCGGAATACCGCATCGCCGACGATACCCGCAAGCGGATCCAGGCGGTGGCGGACGAGTGCCATTATCAGCCGAGCATCCATGCCCGCTCCCTGCGGGAGGTGCGCAGCTACACCTGGGGGCTGGTGATCCCCGACCTCACCAACTTCGGCTTCGCCAGCATCGCCCGTGCCCTGGAGGCCCGCTGTCGGGAGGCGGGGATCCAGCTGCTCATCGCCTGCTCCGAGGATGACCCCACACTGGAGCAGCGGGTGGTGGACAACCTCATCAGCCGTCAGGTGGATGGCCTCATCGTCGCCTCCAGCGGCCACAGTGACGACATCTATGCCCGCATCCACGACCGCTTGCCGGTGGTGCAGCTCGACCGCCACATCGGTGAGTCGCGCCTGCCCATGGTGATCTCGGACGCCTGCAAGGCTACCGCCGAGCTGGTGCAGGATATGGCCGAGGATTGCGGGGAGGAGATCTACTACTTCGGCGGTCTGCTGGATCTCTCCCCCAGCCGCCACCGGCTGGCGGGTTACGAGCTCGGATTGCACCGGGCCGGGCTGGAGGCCACTTCAGACCGGGTCCGCCACCGTGACTACCAGCCGAGCTCGGGTTATCAGCTGATGTCTGAGCTGGTGGACGAACTCGGGGCACCGCCGAAGGGGCTTTTTACCGCCTCTTTCACCCTGCTGGAGGGGGTGCTGCGCTACCTCAACGAGGCGGGACTGATGGAGACCGGCATGCGCCTGTGTACCTTCGACGATCACGATCTGCTCGACTGCATCCCCATGCGCATCGATTCCGTGGCCCAGGATTGCCCGGCCCTGGCCCGGGCCGCCTTCGAGATGATGCAGCAACTCATCGCGGGCAATCCCCCTGCCCAGACCGCCCAGGTCATTAACCCCAGGGTGCGCTGGCGCAGCCGCCGCTAGGCACACGGCTTCCCTTTCCTGTGAAAAAGCCCCGCCGGATCCGGCGGGGCTTTTTGTGCTGCGCCTGGTATGAGGGCGTCAATCGGTGATGCTGGCCCGCCAGAAGATCTGCTTGATGTGAGGGTGCTCCCCGAGCGTGTTCATCAGGGCATCGAGCTTGGTGCCATCGATGGCGGTGGCGAGCAGCGCCGCCGAGATCTCGAGATCCTGATCGCCGAAGGGGGTGATGTCGAGCTCGCTCAGGGGGTAGTGGGCCTGCTCCAGCATCTGCTCGAGCCAGGGCAGCACCTCCTTCTGGTGAGCGCGGCCGATGAGAGCGGTCACGTGATAGGTCACTTCGGTGTCCATGTTGTCCACCGGGTCACGGTTTATCTGGTTGACCAGGGGACGCAGCAGGGTGTTGGCGGCCAGCACGAAGAGGGCGCCGAGGATAGCCTCCAGGGCGAACCCGGCGCCGCAGGCGGCCCCGACCGCGGCCACGCCCCACAGGGTGGCCGCTGTGTTGATGCCCCGGATGTTGCCGGACTCGCGCATGATGACGCCAGCGCCGAGAAAACCGATGCCGGAGACGATGTAGGCCACCACGTGGACGACCCCGTAACTGCCGCCATGCAGGTCATAGATGCGCTGGGCCAGGTTGACGAACAGGGCCGCCCCCACGGCGACCAGCACGTTGGTGCGAAGACCGGCGGTGCGCTGGCGGTACTGGCGCTCGAGGCCGACCAGGCTGCCCAGCACGAAGGCGAGCAGCAGGCTGGCCAGGGTGTCGAGCAGGGCGAGAAAATCGAGTTGTTGCCACATTCTCATGAAGGGTCTCCTCCTGGGGATGCCGACCAGCCTGCTCCCCCGGGTTGTGTGAGAGATGGGGGGCAAGGTCGACATCGTGGTGAATGCAAGGGCGCGACCCGCCTCCTGACGGGGCGGGATGGCGCAGAACAGGGTACAGGCCCTTCACGGTTGCCCGGGAAGGACCTCGCCTCATTCGAGGGTCAATGCCTGGTGGCGTCGTCCCCGGCGCGGGGGCGCAGTTCCCAGCGTACCGGGTGGACAGCCCCGACCTGGTGGATGAACTGCACCAGATAGCGGCGCTGGGGCGGCGTGCAGTAGAGGCTCAGCACCAGCACGCGGCCTTCACCGCGCCCGGGCTTCATGGACTGCAGGGGGCTGAGTCCGGCCGGTTGCAGGGTGTGGCTCACCGCCGCCAGCACCTGCTCCATGTCGGCTCTGTCTTCGCAGCGGATGTGCAGCCGATAGAGGTGCTGACGCCGTCTGCCACGTTGCCAGAGTGGTCGCAGGCCCCGTCCCAGTCTGCTCAGCAGGGAAGGGGATTTGTCAGCGACAGGGTTGTTTGAAATCAAGCGCATAGCAGCCTCCTTTTGGGAAGCAGAAACTATGCAGGCAAGGTGTCGTGGGATGAGTCCGCGTCACCTGACGTCAAGTGTGAAAAGCGGGGAAAAGAGGGATCCACTTCTCGCAGGGTGGCGAGTCGCGGCAGAGAAAAACCTGCGGCTAGCTCGCGACCAGGGTGCCGACGACGAGGGTCGGCGTGCGTCTGTCACTTGATGAGTTGCCCACCGATGGTCTCCGCTAGTGATAAAGAGGCGACATGGTAGCCGATACGGCGGCCTGGGTAAACCCCGAGCCCTTGATAGCAACATATTGAAACATAATAAAAAAGAGATGAAAGCGCCGGTGAAGGGAGCCCTCTTCCCTTCACCGGCGGGCCCTTGGGGGGTTACCGGGTCTTGTCGATGCCCAGGTATTTGAGCATCAGTTTTTCATAGATGGGTTCGGTGTCGCCCACCTGCATCTTGTGCAGGAAATACTTCTCGAACGCTATCTTGGCCAGGTGGACCCACTTCCCTTTCTTGAACCAGGCGACGTTGCGCGGCGGGATCTGCGGCATGGCCACGAAGGCGGCCCCTGTGTCCCCCATGTCCGCCAGACAGATGGCATTCCACACCGCCCGGGTGACCGGGGGTTGGCCGTCCAGCTCCGCCTTGATGTTGTGGCTTAAGGTGCGCACCATGGCCTCAATCATGTAGCCGGTCTTGGGCACCCCGGTCGGTACCGGCGTCTTGTGCTGGGGCGGGATGGCGATGCAGACCCCGGCGGCGTAAATCTGCGGGAAGACAGGGTTGCGCTGGTGTTCGTCGACGATGACGAACCCGCGGGGATTGACCAGCCCCTCGAGGCCCCGCAGGGGGCTGATGCCGGCGAAGGCGGGCAGCATCATGGCATGCTTGTAGGGGAGGCTGTGGGTGCGCTTGACGTTGCCATCTTCATCCAGCTCCTCCACCGTCATCACCCCATCCCTGGCCGCCACGGTGCGGGCATTGCAGATCCATTGCATGTCGCGCATGCGCAGCTCGCTCTCCAGCATGCCCTTGGAATCCCCCACGCCGTTGAGGCCGAGGTGACCGATGTAGGGTTCGCTGGTGACGAAGGTCATGGGCACGTCCTTTCTCACCTTCTTGTCGCGCAGGTGGCGATCGAGGATGAAGGCGTATTCGTAGGCCGGGCCGAAGCAGGAGGCGCCGGGCATGGCACCGACGATCACCGGCCCCGGTTCGTCGAGCAGCCCGTTGACACTGTGCAGGCACTCCTCTGCGTAGGAGAGGGTGCAGACGCTGGCGGTGCCGCCCGCCGTCGGGCCTGCTCCCTGCACCTCTTCAAAGGCGAGTGCGGGGCCGGTGCAGAGCACCAGAAAGTCGTAGTGCAGGTGCTGGCCATCGGAGAGGCGGATCTGCTGTTCGAGGGGCTGCAACCCGGTCAGGGCGGCGTGGATGAAGCGGATCCCCTTTTTCTTCACATGAGGCTCTATGGGGAGGGAGATATCCTTGCGCTCTCGCCACCGGACCGCAATCCACGGGTTGGAAGGGTTGAATTCAAAGTCGGGTTTGTCGTTCACCAGGATGACGTCGTGCTGCTTGCCGAGTTCGGCCTTGAGCTCGTAGGCGGCCGACATGCCCCCCAACCCTGCCCCGATGATGATGATGGTTGCCATAATGAGCCTCCGCTCTATTACACGGCTCCTGTGAGCCAATATGTCCGCCTGCCTATTTGAGCCCCATTCGCCTGAGCACGGCGGCGGCGGGACAGACCCCGGTGAACGCGCTCTGGATCAGGTTGACCCCGACAAAGACGCTCAACCAGACAAAGCCCGGGTGGACCCAGGCCGTGAGCAGCAGCGACAGCAGCAACATGCCACCCGCGACCACTCTGACTCCGTTATCGACGGTCATTTCTCGTCTCCTTTTGTTTAGTGATTGCTAATTTAGAGTTGTTTTATACAATAGAACAAATATCAGCAATTGCTAATTTAATCTTATGAGCCACTTCGACGAGATGAACCGACATGCGACAGCCGCCGCCGGCCTGCTCAAGGCGCTGGCTCATCCCGAACGCCTGATGGTGCTCTGCCAGCTGGTGGAAGGGGAGAAGGGGGTCGGGGAGCTGCTGGCCCACAGCCAGCTCGGGCAGTCGGCCTTCTCCCAGCAACTGTCGGTATTGAAGCGCCAGGGCCTTATCCGCTCGCGCAAAGTCTCCCAGCAGATCTACTACTCCCTGGTGAGCGAGGCGGCGGCCGATGTGCTGGCGGCGCTGCAAACCCATTTTTGTCACTCAGATGAGGAAATTCGATGATGGAAAGCCAATGGCTGCTCTCGTTGGGGGGCGGCATGCTGGCGGGGCTCTCGGCCCTGATCCTGATGTTGTTCAACGGCCGGGTGGCCGGGATCAGCGGCATTCTGGCCGGTGCAATGCAGTACAAGACCCCCTGGCGGGTGCTGTTTCTGCTGGGATTGGGACTGGGGGCCTGGCTGGCGCTGACCCTGGGTTGGGCCACCATGCCCGCCTTTGATGCCTTGCCCGGCTGGCCCGTGGTGCTGCTGGCCGGCCTGCTGGTGGGCATCGGCACCCGTCTTGGCAATGGCTGCACCAGCGGTCACGGCATCTGCGGCATGGGGAGGCTGTCGACGCGCTCCGTGGTGGCGACGCTCATCTTTATGGGGATGGGCGTGGCGACCGTGTTCTTTACTCACCACATGTTTTGACGGGTTGATTGCCATGAAATTGCTGACAAGTGTGTTTGCGGGTCTGTTGTTCGGGCTGGGAATGGCCCTCTCCGGGATGATGGATCCGGCGCGGGTCACCGGGTTTCTCGATCTGGCCGGTGCCTGGGATCCCAGCCTGGCCTTCGTGATGGGAGGGGCCCTGGCTGTCTTCATGCCGGGCTACTTCCTGCTGGTGAAACCCCGTCGTCTGAGCCTGCTGGGGGAGCCCATGGCCCGGGTTCCCGCTCCCGTGCTGGATCGCCGCCTGATTGGCGGGGCCGCACTGTTCGGGATCGGTTGGGGCCTGGTCGGCATCTGTCCAGGGCCTGCCTTGAGTCTCATTTCCAGCGGACAGCCCATGATATTGTTGTTCATCGGGGCCATGGCGGCCGGGATCCTGCTGGTGGACAAGGTCTGGAACAGGGTGCTGGAGAAGGCTCGCCAGCACCGTATTGCCTGAGTTTTCAAGGTGCCCATGAGCCAGGGAAGGAGAATCATGATGAACACAATCCGGTTGCTGGTGACCACCCTGCTGGTCATGACATCCACCCTGGTGGCGGCCGAGGAGGCCAAGGGGTCGCTGACGCTGACCCCGCAGCGCGTCACCGACTGGCTCACCCTGAACGGTACCGTGAGCGCCATTCATCAGGGGACGGTCGCGGCCCAGACCAGTGGCCGCGTCTCCCGCATGCTGGTGGATGTGAACGACGAGGTACAGGCCGGGCAGCCCCTGCTCGAGATCAGCGGCAAGGAGCAGTCTGCCGCCGTGACCGGCGCCGAGGCGCGGGTGGCCAGGGCCCAGGCCCAGCAGGTGGAGGCCGAGCGCCAGCTCACCCGTTATCAGGCCCTCATCGCCAAGGGGGTGATCACCCGGGCCCAGCTCGACAACGCCCAGGCAACGGATCGGGCCGCCCGTGCCGAGGTCAATGCCGCCGAGGCCGCCCTCATCCAGGCCCGGGAAGCCTACGGCTATACCCGTATCCTCGCCCCCTACGCCGGGGTGGTGACCAGGCGGCTGGTGGAGCTGGGGGAGACGGTGGCCCCCGGTACGCCGCTGCTATCCGGTTTCTCCCTAGGCGAGCTGAGGGTGGAGCTGGAGCTGCCCCAGTCCGCGCTGGCTCTCGCCGGCCAGCCGTCGGATGTGCAGGTGCTGCTGCCCGGTAGCAAGGCCGTGACTCCCGTCAAGCTGACCCGCTTCAACTACGCCGACAGCCAGAGCCACAGTTTCCGGCTGCGCCTCGATCTGCCGCCGAACACGACAGGGGTGCTGCCCGGCATGTGGCTCAAGGTGCAGCTCAAACAGGGTGAGCGTCAGGTGTTGCAAGTGCCGGAGCCCGCCCTGCTGCGGCAGGGGGAGTTCAACGGCGTCTACCTCAAAGAGGGGGAGGGCTGGGCCCTGAGCCCGGTGCGGGTCGGCCACTGCGAGGCTGGGCTGTGCGAGGTCCTGGCGGGTCTCAAGGGCGGTGACACCCTGGCCCCCGATGCCTGGAGCCGTCAACAGGAGGTGTCCCATGAGTAGCGAGCTGAACGGCAACCATGGCCGCCTGGGGCTGGCGGGTCGGCTGGCGGCCCTGTTTCAGGGCTCGGCCATCACCCCGCTGCTGGCGCTGGTGGGGCTCTTGCTCGGCCTCTTTGCCGTGCTGGTGACCCCCAAGGAGGAGGAGCCCCAGATCGATGTCACCTTCGCCGACGTCTACATTCCCTTCCCGGGGGCCAGCCCGGCAGAGGTGGAATCCCTCGTCACCACCCCTGCCGAGCAGGTGGTCTCCCAGATAAAGGGCATAGATACCCTCTACTCTTTTTCCCAACCCGATGGCGCCCTGCTGGTGGTGGTATTCAAGGTGGGGGTGAGTCGCGAGCAGGCCATCGTCGATCTCAACAACCAGCTCGACTCCAACCGCGACTGGTTGCCACAGGGGATCGGAGTCGGTCAGCCACTGGTAAAACCCCGGGGGATCGATGATGTGCCCATCGTCAGTCTGACCCTCTGGAGCAAGCAACTGGGGGCCCCCGATCTGACCCGGGTCGCCCACGAGCTGGAGACCGAACTCAAGCGCATTCCCGGTACCCGGGACATCTACAGCCTGGGGGGCCAGCGCACCGTGCTGCGGGTGATGCCGGACCCGGCGGCCCTCAGCGCCCATGGCATCAGCTGGGGCGAACTGAGCCAGCGTCTCTCTGCCGCCAACCAGGTAGGCAGCGAACAGGCCGTGGTACAGGATAACCGGGAAATCAAGGTGCAGGTGGGGCAGTTCCTGCAAAGCGAGCAGGAGGCCCGCGAGCTGGTGGTGGGGTTGCACGACGGCAAGCCCGTCTATCTCGGTGAGGTGGCCCGGGTGGGGCTTGGGGAAGAGACCCCGGTCCAGCGAAGCTGGATGGGGCAGGGGCAAGCCAGCTACCCGGCGGTGACCCTGGCCATCGGCAAGCAGCCGGGGCAGAACGCGGTGGAGGTGGCCAAGCGGGTGGAGGCACGGGTCGAGAGCCTCAGGAACCGGCTCATACCGGCTGGCGTCGAGGTGACGGTGACCCGTGACTACGGCGTCACCGCCGAGACCAAATCCAACACCCTCATCGGCAAGCTCATCTTTGCCACCACGGCGGTGGTATTGCTGGTGCTGGTGAGCATGGGGTGGCGCGAGGCGCTGGTGGTGGGGGTCGCCATCGTCATCACCCTGGCACTGACCCTGTTCGCCTCCTGGGCATGGGGCTTTACCCTCAACCGGGTGTCCCTCTTTGCGCTTATCTTCGGTTCATCGCGGCTTTCCGGGGAAGGCCGCCTTGATTTTCAGAAAAAAGTATTCTGAGTCCCTAAATCCATATGCCATGCGCTTTATCACTTTGATCTTGTTGTTCACCCC
>NZ_JAPCIZ010000044.1:0-37224 GCF_027707725.1 Aeromonas sp. QDB25
CAATCAGGCCGCCCGATGAAGCAGGAACCCGGTACTGCGCGAGCAGCTATCACCCAGTAATGGGAATCCCCCTCCTGTGACGCGAAGCGCTAAGGTGGGGGAGGATGTCAATTCCCTCAACTACACCTCCGGCACCACGGGGAACCCCAAGGGGGTGGTCTATCACCATCGCGGCGCCCACCTCAATGCGGTCAACAATGCCCTCTCCTGGGAGCTGCCCAAGCACCCGGTCTACCTCTGGACCCTGCCGATGTTCCACTGCAACGGCTGGTGCTTCCCCTGGACCCTGGCGGCCACCGCCGGGGTGAGCGTCTGTCTGCGCCACGTGCAGGCGGCGGCCATCTACGGGGCGCTGCGCGAACACAAGGTGAGCCATTTCTGCGCCGCCCCCATCGTGCTCAATATGCTCAACAATGCCGATCCGGCCCTCAAGCAGGGACTCGACCACCCCGTCAAGGCGATGACGGCGGGGGCTGCGCCGCCCGCCACCGTGATCGCCGGCATGGAGGCCATGGGGATCGCCGTGACCCATGTCTATGGCCTCACCAAAACCTATGGCCCCTGCGTGGTGTGCGAGCCGCAAAGACGCTGGCAGGGGCAGGATGCCACCACCCTCTCCCGTCTCAAGGCGCGCCAGGGGGTGGCCTCCCCCCTGCAAGGGGAGATGCGGGTCATCAACCCCGTCAGCGGCGAGCCGGTTCCCATGGATGGCAAGACCCTGGGAGAGATAGTGCTGCGGGGCAACATCGTCATGAAGGGCTACCTCAAGAACCCGTCGGCGAGCGAGGAGGCGATGGCACAGGGATGGTTTCGAAGCGGGGATCTCGCGGTCTGGCACCCGGACGGCTATGTGGAGATCAAGGACAGATCCAAGGACATCATCATCTCCGGCGGGGAGAACATTTCCAGCCTGGAGGTGGAGGACGTGCTCTATCGCCACCCCGATGTGGAAGAAGCCGCGGTGATCGCCATGCCGGACGAGACCTGGGGGGAGGTGCCCTGCGCCTTCGTCAAGCTCAAGGAGGGGCGCGAGCTCACCCAGGCCGAGCTCATTGCGTTCTGCCGCGAGCAGATGGCCCACTTCAAGGCCCCCAAGCACATCATCTTCACCCCGCTGCCCAAGACCTCCACCGGCAAGGTGCAAAAATTCATGCTGCGCAAGCAGTTGGCGTGACGACAAAGGCGCCGCGCCATCAACGGGCCTGCGGGCCCGTTTTGTGTTGCGCGATGCAAAGAAGCAGGGCCTCGCCGGTAGCGGTCGCCAGCCAACAAGACGTGCCTTTCGAGCCCGTCCCGGCTTACCATGGCCGCCATGTCCCGCCAGCCTGAGGATGCCTGTGAGAAAATCGGACCGTCTGTTTCAACTGACCAACCTGCTGCGGGCGCATCAACCCCTGACCGCCCGGGAGCTGGCGACGCGCCTGTGCGTGTCGGAGCGCACCATCTACCGCTATATCGACGATCTCTCTTTGGCGGGCATTCCGGTTTACGGGGAAGCCGGGCTGGGCTATCGGCTGAGCGAGGGGTTCGAAATGGCACCGTTGCAACTGAGTGCGACCGAGCTGGAGGCCCTCATCACCGGGGTGAACCTGGTGGCGGTGCTGACGGGCAAGGGGATGGCCGATCCGGCCCGCGCCCTGCTCGCCAAGATTGAGGCGGCCCTGCCCGCCAAGGAGGCTCGGGCACCTCGCGTCCCCGTGGTGCGGGTGCCTGACTATTCCACGGCGCAGCCTGCATACGCTCGCTGGGACAGGTTGCACGACGCCATCACGGCCGGTCACTGGCTGCACATTGGCTACCGGGATGCCAGCGCCAGCAGGACGGAACGCCAGCTCTTTCCCCTCGGGCTCTTCTACTGGGGCGGATGCTGGACGCTCGGCGCCTGGTGTGCGCTGCGCCGGGCCTACCGGGATTTCAGGGTGGATCGCATCGACACCCTGGCGCCGTGCCGTCAGGGGGAAGGGGCGCCCCCTGGCGCGACCCTGGCCGATTACCTTGCCCTGCGCCAGTCGGATGCGTTTCCCCCTGGGCGCAGTGGCGCCGAAAAAGTCATTCAGGACTGACACAAGGCTGTCAGTAGCCCTTCGTTATGCTGGGTTCTCCAGACCATCCACAACGGAGAAAACGAGATGATCATCAAGGGTGACATGCAACAGGCAGGGGGCGTCGAATTTGCCACCTTCAGGCTCAGGGAAGGGGTGACGGAGGCGGATTTGCTCGCCCTGTCACGGCGGGTCGAGTCCGAGTTTCTTCTTCAGCAATCCGAGCTCATCATGCACTGCCTGCTGCGCGGCGCCGACGGCCTCTATGCCGATGTGGTGATGGCCCCCAGCCAGTCGCTGGTGGAAGCCTATTGCCAGCAGTGGCTGCACAACGACGTGGCAGGGGAGTACCTGACCCTGCTTGACCATCACTCGGTCAACATGAGCTTCTGGACCCGTATCGGCTGAGGGCGGCGCGGGGCCTGCCATCCCCCGGCGAGGGGGCAATCATGAAATGAAACGGGCCCACAGGGCCCGTTTTGTTGAACAGAATTCAATAATTACTTGGTGTGGCGCTCATGCAGGCGCTGCACCACATCCTTCAAACCCAAGCCTTCGTTTTGCAGCAAGACTGTCAGGTGGTAGAGCAGGTCAGCGGATTCGTTGATGAGCTCTTCCCTGTCTTTCGCCATGGCGGCCAGGGCCACTTCCACCCCCTCTTCACCCACCTTCTGGGCGATGCGCTTGGTGCCTTTGCCATAGAGGCTGGCGGTGTAGCTGGTGGCGGGATCTGCCCCTTTGCGTGATGCCAGGATCTGTTCGAGCTCGGCCAGGAAGCCGAGCGGCGGCACGGGGTGGCCGTCGAAGCAGGAGGGGTTGCCCAGATGGCAGGTGGGGCCGACCGGGTCGGCGGCAATGAGCAGGGAGTCCTGATCGCAGTCGGTGGTGATGGCGACGAGCTTGAGCACATGACCCGAGCTCTCGCCCTTGGTCCACAGGCGCTGCTTGCTGCGGCTGAAGAAGGTGACCTGGCCGGTGGTCTGGGTCTTTTCCAGCGCCTCGCGGGTCATGAAGCCCTGCATCAGCACTTCGCCGCTGAGGGAATGCTGGACGATGGCGGGGATCATGCCCTCACACTTGGCCCAGTCCAGGCGCTCGGCCAGCGGCAATGCATTGTCTACTGCTTGATTATTCACGGATGGCGACTCCTTCGTTTTTCAGCCAGCGTTTCAATTCGGGAATGGGAATGAGGCCCTTGTGGAACACGGAGGCGGCCAGCGCCCCGTCCACGTCGGCCAGGGTAAAGGCATCGCGAAAGTGCTCCATGGCCCCGGCGCCGCCGGAGGCGATGAGGGGCACCTTGCACACGGCGCGCACCAGCTTGAGCTGCTCAAGGTCGTACCCCTGACGCATGCCGTCCTGGTTCATCACGTTGAGCACTATCTCTCCCGCGCCCCGGCGCTGCACTTCCTGTACCCACTCCAGGGTGGTCCAGGTGGTGGTGCGGGTGCGGCTCTCGTCGCCGGTAAACTGTTTGACCTGATATTGACCGAGGGCGGCATCGAAGTAGGAGTCGATACCCACCACCACGCACTGCACGCCGAAGCGCTCGGCGAGCCGGGTGATCAGGGTGGGATCGGCCAGGGCGGGGGAGTTGATGGAGACCTTGTCGGCACCGAATTCCAGGATCTGGCGGGCATCCTCCACGCTTTTGATGCCGCCGGCGACGCAGAAGGGGATGTCGATGACTTCCGCCACCCGGCTTACCCAGCTCTTGTCCACTACCCGTTCGTCGCTCGAGGCGGTGATGTCATAGAAGACCAGCTCATCGGCGCCCTCGGCGGCGTAGCGGCGGGCGAGGTCGACAATGCCGCCCATCACCTCGTGGTTGCGAAACTGCACGCCCTTGACCACCACGCCATCTTTGACGTCGAGACAGGGGATAATACGCTTTGACAACATGCTCATTGCTCCATGTAAAGCACGGTTAAAGAAACGTCGTTCTGCCGCCGGCGTTGGCCCGGGCGGCGGACGGGAACACGGTTGGCATGCCTTGAACGGGGGCCCATGAAGGGAGAAACGACAGGCCCGGCAGGCCGTCTCGTCGCCTCTGGGCACCCCACTATATGCATGACTTCATTCAGTGATTCAACCCTTTGTCGCCCTTGACCTGCCCCGGATGGCAGGCTGGCGCCTCGGGGAGGGGAGCCCGATCGTCCGGGTGGGTCTCGTCCGTTGCCATATGCTGGCGCAGGGTGAGCAGGGCGGCATCAAAATCAAACGCCTTCAGTTGCCTGGTCAGGGTGTCGCTGCGAGACCCCAGCATGAGGCGAAGGGGACCGGAATACTGCTCGTAGAGGGGGATCACGGCGGTGTCGCTTTGCACCAGCAGGGCTTCCATCTGGCCCAGCAGTTGCTGGCGCCACTGATCCCCCAGAGGCACCAGATCGGTGGTCGGGGCGGCGAGATCGTCCCCGAGCAGAGCGCAAAGGGCGGCGATCTCTTCATCGATGGATGACATGAGTCCGGTGGGCTCAGTGTTGCCGTCCGCGATGGCCTGCTCCAGGGCCAGGCAGTGGCGCGACAGCTCATGTGCCCCCAGGGTGCTCGCCACGCCGCGCAGGCTATGGACCATGCGGGTTGCATCGCTGTGCTCCCCGGCCTGCAAGTGGCGGTGCAGCCGGGTCATGTCCTGGCCATGCTCATGGATGAAGTCGCGAAGCAGGGCCAGGTATTTCTCCTGATTGCCGTTGAGGGCCGCCAGCCCCTGGTCGAGATCCAGACCCGGGTGTGCCTGCAGGCGGGCAAGGGGGCCTGTCACGGGATGGCGAGTGCTGTCGTCCGGGGCAAGCTCGGGGACCTTGCCTTGGGGCAGCCAGCGCTGCAGGGCTTCAAACAGCTTGGCGGGGGTGACGGGCTTGGCAATGAAATCGTTCATGCCGGCCGATGCGCTCGCCTTTCTGTCCTCCTCGAAGGCGCTGGCGGTGAGCGCCAGGATGGGCAGCCTGTCCATGCCGGGCAGGGCCCGGATGGCGCGGGTGGCGCTGTAGCCATCCATCACTGGCATCTGTATGTCCATCAGGATGAGGTCGAAGGGGTGCTGGCTGACGAGGGCCAGGGCCTCCTGGCCGTTGACGGCCGTCTCGATGACGAGGCCGCTGTGGCACAGGAGCTCGAGCACCACTTCCCGGTTGATGGCGTTGTCTTCCACCAGCAGGATCCGGGCGTGGCGAGGGAAGCTGAAGGCCTGTTGGTTCCCCTGCTCGGACGGGGTCCGGGAAGGAGCGTCCTCTTTTGCCTTGAACAGCCTGGCGGTAAACCAGAAGCAGCTTCCCTGGCCTGGCTCGCTGGTGACTCCGACCTCACCCCCCATCAGGGCGGCGATCCGGCTGGTGATTGCAAGGCCAAGGCCAGTGCCGCCATATCTGCGAGTGGTGGAGACATCCGCCTGTTCGAACGCCTGGAACAGCTTCTCGCGCTGCGCAGGGGTGATGCCGATGCCGGTATCTTCCACCTCGAAGCGCAGCAGGTAGCCGGTGGTGAGGGGGCGGGCCAGCCTGACGCGCAGGGTGACGGTTCCCTGCTCGGTGAACTTGATGGCGTTGGTCGCATAGTTGAGCAGGGCCTGGCGCAGGCGGGTGATGTCGCCGTGCACCCAGGCGGGGGTATCGCCGATGTCCGTCACTATGGTGAGCCCCTTGGCCCTGGCCTGGTCGTTCATCAGGGCGCGGACGTTGTCCAGCATGGCGGTGAGGGTGAAATCGGTCAGCTCCAGCGTCATCTTGCCCGCATCGATCTTGGAGAGATCCAGGATGTCGTTGAGGATGCTGAGCAGGTGCTGGGCGGCAGTGTCTATCTTGGTCAGCCGTTCGAGGTCGGTGGGATCCCGGGTGTCGCGCTTGAGCAGATAGGTGAGCCCCAGGATGGCATTCATGGGGGTGCGGATCTCGTGGCTCATGTTGGCAAGGAAGGCGCTCTTGGCGTGGTTGGCACTTTCGGCCCGCTGGTGGGCCTGGGCCAGCTGCCGGGTGCGCTCGTTGACCATCTCCTCCAGGTGGTAGCGATACTGGTCCAGCTCCTCGCCGAGCTGTTTCTTCTCGGTGATGTCGGCCTGGACCGTGACGTAGTGGGTGATTTCACCGCTCTCCTGGCGGATCGGCGACACCGTGGCCAGCACCTGGTAGTGGGAGCCATCCTTGCGCTGGTTGATGAATTCGCCATGCCAGCGCTGGCCGTGGTTGATGGCATCCCACAGGGCGACATAGCTGGCATCCGGGGTGAGGCCAGAGCGCAGCAGGGACGGGGTCCGGCCTATCACCTCGTGCTGCTGGTAACCGCTGGCGGCGAGGAAGGCGGGGTTGACGTACTCGATGCGCGCCCGGGTGTCGGTGATGAAGACGCCGTCAGGGCTCTGTTCGAGGGCCAGGGACAACTGGCGCAACTGCTGCTCGGCCAGCTTGCTCTGGGTGATGTCCAGATGGATGCCAAGGAGGCGCACGGGCCGTTGCTGGGCGTCCCGATAGACGCTCCCTTTGCTCACCAGCCAGCGGATGCCGCCATCTGGCAGCAGGATCCTGAACTCCAGCTCGACGGGGGCGCCGCTGACCGCCCGCTCCGCCAGCAACTGCTCGATGTGCGGCCTGTCATCCGGATGCAGGCAGGCTTGCCAGGCGGCCAGCTCGCCGAGCGCCTCGGCACTGCGGCCATAGAGGCGGGCGCATTCCGGCGAGAAGAAGAGACGGTTGCTGACCATGTCCCATTCCCAGATGCCGACATGGGCCCCTTCCTGGGCCATCAGCAGGCGCTGTTCGCTCTCGCGCAGGGCGCTGCTGACGGTTTCGGCGCGCACCCGTGCACTGATGGCGTCGTCCATCAGGTTCAGGGCTGCGAGGCGAGCACGACGCTGGGTATCGAGCGCCATCTGCTGATTGTGTTGCAGGCGCTGCTCCGCGAGCTTGCGCTCCGTGATGTCCTGCACGGTGCCGTAGAGCTCGAGTATGGTGCCATCCCTGTCCCTGAGCGCCGCCCCACGGGCAATGACCCAGGCGGTCTCCCCCTGCTCCGTGATCACTTCGGCATCGCACTCGTAGGGCTGCCCGTCCAGCCTGCAGCGCTCGACGGCCTGGGCCACCGTGTGCCACCCCTCCTGGGTGAAGTATTTTCTGACCTCGGGATAGACGGCGGGGGGGAGGGCCGGATCCCGGCCATAGATGCGATAGATCTCCGGTGACCAGAAGTGGCTGTCATCGGCCACGCGCCAGCGCCAGTTCCCTATCTTGGCGAGACGCTGGGACTCGCGCAGTATGGCTTCATTGCGGCGCAGCGCCTCCTCGGTCTCCTTGTTCTGCCGGTTGTCCTCGATGATGGAGATGAAGTAGTCGGGATTGCCTTCGGCGTCGCGCACCAGGGCCACCGTCAGAGTGGTCCAGATGATCTCGCCCCCCTTGTGCAGGTAGCGCTTCTCCAGGGTGTAGTGGGGGATAGTTCCCGCCAGCATCCGGGCCACATGGGCCTCATCGAGGTAGAGATCGTCCGGGTGGGTCAACTGCTGGAACGTCATCCCGGTGAGCTCGTCGGCCCGGTAGCCCAGGATGTGGCACAGCCGCTGATTGACACGCAGCCAGTGTCCATCGGGGGAGACCAGGGCGATGCCGACCGCTGCCTGTTCGAAGGTGACCTGGAAGCGGTTCTCGCTCTGCTGCAACTGGTTCTGGGTGTTCATCAGCTCCTGCCAGCGCAGGACCTCTCTGGCCCGGGCGCGATGAAAGGCGGCACTGAGCACGCTGATGAGCAGACCGTTGGCGATGAGCAGGCACCATTGCACCAGATCCTGGCCAGCCTCGACACTCAGTGAATAGATGGGGGGGAGCATGAAATAGCTGGTGACCAGGGCGGTGATCAGGGTGCAGAGCAGACCAGGCAACAAGCCCCCCAACAGGGCGCAGACGATGATGGGCAGCATGAAGAGAACCAGCAGCGGTCGCTCACCAAAGGCGATGGGCAGCTGGACACGGATTTGCAACATCAGAACGGGCAGCAGCACGGCCAGCAGGGAGATCCCCCAGCGCTGGGTAGAGGGGCGCACATGCCACAGGGGTGACCAGCTCATCATGGGAGATCCTCCGGTGGCATGGGGGCCTGGGGATAGGGGGGCGGCACTCCGAGCTGACGGGAGAGCCCGTTGATCTGGTGCTTGAGGGCCAGCATGGCGAGCTCCCTGTCCACCATCACCTTGTTGAACCGCTCCAGCTCATGGTTCTGCTGGCGCAGCTCGCTGGCCTGGCGGGTCAGGGCCTGTTCAACCTGCTCCCGTTCGGTGACATCGAGCAGAATGCCGATGATGGCGGGCTGGCCGAGGTAGTCGACGCGCCGCCCGTACAGCTCGACCTCCAGGGATTCCCCGTGCTGATGCAGGGCACTGAAGCGGGTGTGGATATCGCGCGCGTCCTGCTCGCACGCGTGCACCAGCTCGGCGACCCTGGTGCTGTCCTTGGGAGCGGCAAGGGCGTGTAACTGGCCAACGGCGATCAGCGCCCCCGGGGTGTCATAGCCAAACAGTCGGGCAAAACAGGGGTTGATGTAGCAGAGCCGACCCTGCTGGATGATGTAGATCCCGGCAAGGGATTGCTCCACCAGGGCACGGAACAGCCCCTCGCGCTCTCGCAAGTCGGCCTCGGCCCGTTTGAAGTCCGTGATGTCCCGAGAGATGCCGAAGATCCCGATCACCTGCCCCTCGCTGTCTTGCAAGGGGCCTTTGGTTGCGAGAAACACATGCTCGCCATCGGGCAGGGTCAGGTACTCCTCCTCGGTCTGCACCCGGTTGCGCTCTATGACCTGGCGCCCGGATGCCATCAGCATCTGCGCCTGCTGCGGCGGGAAGAGCGTCAGATCATCCTGGCCCAGCACCTCGTCAACCGGCTTGCCGACAAACTGGCTGGCGGCCCGGTTGAAGAGGATGTATCTGCCCTCCTTGTTCTTGGCGAAGATGGCGTCTTCCGAGCTGTCGGCGATGGCGGAGAGCAGTTGCAACGCCTCCAGCCGCTGGGACTGGGAGTGCTGAAGCTGCTCGGCCATCTGCAGCCGGGTGTGCTGGCGCAGCAGGATGATGCCGGCGTTGGTGACAAAGAGCACCAGCAGGCCGATGAGACCGATCCAGACGCTCTCCTTGAAGGTGGCCTGGTAGAGTTCCGCCTTGTCGATCTTGGCCAGCAGGTACCAGTCCGTGTTCATGACCGGATAGACAACCCCGAAGACCTCGCTGCCCCGGTAATCCTGGCCATAAAGCACCTGGGGCGTGCCGCGTTCGGCGAGCCGCAAATACTGGGCTGCCAGCAGGGTGGGGTGGGTGACGGGATAGTGCAGGGTGAGAGCCGGTTCCGGGCGATAGCGCAGGCTACTCAGATAGTGGACCTGATCCCCCTGCTGGCGAAACAGAATGGCTTCTCCGCTGCTGTCTGGGATGGGCCAGGTACGAAGGATGCGATCGGCCCAGTCAGTACCGATGATGTGCAGCGCGAGGACGGTGGTCCCGTGGCCTGACGGGCCGAGGGGAGCCAGAAAATCCAGTCTGGCGTATCCCTTTCCATCGACATAGGGGGCCACTCTGAGCACCTTGCCTGCCTCAACCCGGGAAAGGGCGGCCTGCAGGGGACTATTCACGGGGCCAGCCCCCGGGGTCTGCCACAGGATATGGCCGGCAGGATCAAGCAGGGTCGCCCCCTGGAATCCACGCAGCGAGAGGACGTCCTGCAGTTGTGTCAGCCACTGTGTCTTTGCCGTCAGCCCATCAGGAGGCAGGGCACCATAACGCGGGCTCTCGATGATCTGGCGGACATCCTGATCGCGGTTGTCGAGCCATTCGGTGATGCGCCGGCTTTTGAGATCGGCGATGGCTTCGAGACGGGCCACTTCCGTGTCCCGGGTCAGTTCGATGTTGCGGGCGATGGCCATGGCGGTCAGGGCCAGGATGAGCCCGTTGAGCAGCAGGAAGGGGATCCACTGACGCCGGGAGAGGGCGGGCGTCACCGCTGGCTGGCTGATGCGACGACGCAGCATGGCATAAAGCATGAGGGCCGTGATGAGGATGAAGAGCCAGCCCTTGATGGTGCTTGCCATGGCGAACTGGGCAGGGGTGCTGAACAGCCACTCCACCGCCTTGTCGGAGAGCAGGATCCACAGGCTTGCCACGGCGGCATAGGTGAGCACGACGTTGAGCACATGTGCCCGGGTCAGAGGAGCCTCAGCCATCCACGGCCTCGCTGCCATCCTGGTAGCGTTCGGCAATGGTGACGAACGCGTCGAAATGGCGATCGAAGGCGGTCACGACATCGGGATCGAAATGGTGGCCGCTGCCGGAGAGGATGAGGGCGCGAGCCTCGTCGTAGCTCATGGCCGGCTTGTAGACCCTGGCGCAGATGAGGGCGTCAAACACGTCTGCCAGCGCCATCAGGCGAGCCGAGAGGGGGATGGCGTCCCCTTGCAAGCCGTCCGGGTAGCCGCTGCCATCCCACTTCTCGTGGTGCCAGTGGGCGATCTCCTTGGCCAGGGTGAGGAAGGCCAGGGGCTGCTCCATGTCCTGTTCGGCCTCCTCGATGGCATCGCTGCCGAGCTTGGCGTGGGTGCGCATGATCTGCCACTCCTCCGGGGTCAGCTTGCCCGGTTTGAGCAGGATGTGGTCGGGAATGCCCACCTTGCCGATATCATGAAGCGGTGCGGATCGGCTCAGCAGGTCGATGTAACCCGGGGTCAGGGTATCGGCGAAACGGGGGTGATCAGCCAGGGCGCTCGCCAGCAGACGCACATAGCCCTGGGTGCGCAGGATATGGTTGCCGGTTTCGGGGTCGCGGATCTCCGCCAGATGGGCGAGGGCGCGGATGGAGACCTGCTGGATCAGGTCGTTTTCCGCCATTCGCCGCGCGACCTCGGCTTCCAGCGCCGCATTCTGGTTTTGCAGGCCGTCACGGGCCTGCTTTGCCTCCAGCTGGGTACGCACCCGGGCCTGAACGACCACCGGCTTGATGGGCTTGGTGATGTAGTCGGCGGCGCCGAGGGAGAGGCCGAACTCCTCGCTTTGGGGGTCGGCGAGGGCGGTGAGCAGAACGACGGGAATACGGCTGCTGATCGGGGACTGACGTAATTGCCTGAGCACTTCATAACCATCCATGCCGGGCATCATCACATCCAGCAGGATGAGGTCAGGCTTTGGATCCGCGCTGACGATGCGCAGGCATTTTTCCCCGCTCTGTGCAGCCAGCACGCGGTAATGAGGCGAAAGCAATTCGGTCAGTACCATCAGATTTTCGGGTGAGTCGTCGACGATCAGGATGGTGGCGTTGTGAGGTGTCAACATATGTCTTCCATGACGCTATCCCTGTGAGGTCGAGTATAGAGCCAATTGCTGCCAAATCATAAGATTCGCCCCCATCGGGGAGAAAGAGGCCTGCCCGGATGGGCAGGCTGTCTGATGCCAGAAAGGGGCGCGTCACGCAGCGCGGCCGTCACCCCAGCAGCGAATGGCTTCTGCCACGTCAAACTTGCCCTCCAGCAGGGCACGGCCGAGGATGATCCCCTTGACGCCGGTTCCCTTGAGCGCCTCGATATCCGCCAGACCGCCGATACCGCCGGACGCCTGGAAGCCGACGTTCGGGTAGCGGGCACAGAGATCCCGGTAGAGTTCGACGTTGGTGCCCGCCAGGGTACCGTCCCGGCTGATGTCGGTGCAGAGCACGTGTTTAAGTCCGGCGGGGAGGAAGCGCTCGATCAGCGCCTCGATGGAGATGCCGCTGTTCTCCTGCCAGCCAGCCACTGCGATGTGGCGGTTGCCCTGTTCATCGATGTTGACATCCAGGGCCAGCACGATGCGCTCGGGGCCATATTTCTCCATCCAGCTGGCCACCAGATCCGGGGATTTGACGGCGGTGGAACCGATCACCACCCGGCTGGCGCCGGCCGCCAGCAAGTCGGCCACATCCTGTTCGCTGCGCACGCCGCCGCCGACCTGCACCGGTGCCTCGGTGGCGGACAGCAGCTGGGCGATGAGGGCCAACTGGCGGGCCTTGGCATCCTTGGCGCCGTCCAGATCCACCAGGTGCAGCTGCGCCGCCCCCTGGCTGACATAGTCATCGAAGCGGGCCTGCGGGTTGTCGCTGTAGGCGGTTTTCTGGCCGTAGTCGCCCTGATAGAGGCGCACGACCTGACCGTTGATAAGGTCGATTGCGGGAATAATCATGCCTGTCATAGCTCCAGAAAGTTTTGCAGTAGGCGGGCACCGGCCGGGCCGGATCGCTCCGGGTGGAATTGGGCGCCAAAGAAGTTGTCCCGCCCGACGATGGCGGTAAAGGGCAGGCCGTAGCCGCAGGTCGCCAGGGTCGCGTCGGTCACCTCCAGCGCATAGGAGTGGACAAAGTAGAAGTAGCTGCCGCTGGGAATGCCTTTGAGTAGCGGGTGGGTCTCGTCGTGTTCAATCTGGTTCCAGCCCATGTGGGGCAGGCGCAGGTTGCCCACCTCCATCAGGCGGATCCTGCCAGGCACGATGCCGAGGCAGTCGATGAGCGCTCCTTCGCTGCCATCGGCGCTCATGTTCTCTTCCGAGGCCTGTGCCAGCATCTGCATGCCGAGGCAAAAACCGAGCAGCGGCTGCTTGGCGGCGCGAATGAGGGGCACCAGTTCCCGCTCATTGAGGTTCTTCATGGCGGCGATGGCGGTGCCGACGCCGGGCAGGATCAGTTTGTCCGCCTGCTCGATGTCGGTGGCCTTGCAGCTCACCCTGGGCTGCACGCCGAGGCGCTCGAACGCCATGCGCACCGAGGCGAGGTTGGCGCAGCCGGTGTCGATGATGACCAGGTTCTGTTTCCCCATCACAGCACCCCCTTGCTGGAGGGAAGCTCGCTCCCTTCCACGCGAATGGCCTGGCGCAGGGCGCGGCCAAAGCCTTTGAACAGCGCCTCCACCTGATGGTGGGTGTTGCCGCTGCCCACCTTCATCTGCAAGGTGATGGCCATGGCGTCAGAGAGGGAGCGGAAGAAGTGGGGCACCATCTCGGTGGCCATCTCTCCCACGCTGTCGCGACCAAAGCCGCTCGGGCAGTCGAACACGAAGTAGGGACGGCCGCTCAGATCCAGCGCAGTGGCCACGTCCAGCTCGGTCAGCGAGGTGCTGTCAGCCTCCTGGCGGGGACGCCCGTCGATCACCGCCTGCACCTCGTCCATCGCCAGCACGAAGCCGAAGCGGCCGATGCCGCGCTTGTTGCCAAGGGCCTGGCGCAGGGCTTGACCCAGTGCCAATCCCACATCTTCCACCGTGTGGTGATCGTCGATGTGCAGATCGCCGCACACTTTGAGCTTGAGGCGAAAGCCCGCGTGGGTCGCTATCTGATCCAGCATGTGATCGAAGAAGCCGATGCCGGTGGCGATCTGGTTGCCACCGCTCTTGTCGAGATCCACCGCCACCTGGATGCGGGTCTCCTTGGTGTAGCGCTCCACCTCGGCCACGCGCCCCTTGGAGAGCAGCTGATCACGAATGGCAGTCCAGCCGTGATCTTGCGGGTGGTAGCGTATGCCGCGGATGCCCATGTTCTCGGCAAGCTGGATGTCGGTCTGTCTGTCGCCAATCACGAAGGAGTTGGCAAAGTCGATGCGGCCCGAGGCGAGATACTCCTTCACCAGCCCAAGGTGAGGCTTGCGGCAGCTGCAACCGTCGGTGGGGAAGTGGGGACAGATCAGCACTTGCTCCCAAGTGACGCCCTGGGATTCGAAGAGGTGCATCATCAGGTCGTGGGGCGGCTGGAAGTGTTCAAGGGGCAGGCTGGCGGTGCCGAGCCCATCCTGGTTGGTCACCATCACCAGCACGTAGCCGGCGGCCTGGAGCTCACGCAGCACAGGTATCACCATGGGCTCGAAGCGCAGCTTCGCAAGGCTGTCCACCTGCTTGTCGGTGACCGGCTCCTCGATCAGGGTGCCGTCACGGTCGATAAACAAAAACGGGGTTTTCATCGCTACATCCTTGCTTGTCTTACAGAGAGGGTGGGGGCAGGTCACGCAGCACGGCGAGCACGGCGTCCATTTCGCCCTGATAGCCGATGGTGATGCGGATGCTGTTGTCAAGGCCAGGCTTGCTGGAGAAATCACGCAAGATGATGCCGGCGGCCTTCATGGCGGCGAACACGGCGGCGCCATCTTTGAAGCGCACCAGCACGAAGTTGCCTTTGTCCTCGAACACTTCCTTGACGCAGGACAGACGAAGCAGCTCCGCCTTGATGAGCGCCTTCTGCTTGTTGAGCTCCTGCACCCGCTCCTGCATCAATTCCAGCCCCATGGGAGAGAGCGCCTGGGCGGCAATCTGGGCGATGGGGTCGGGAATGGGGTAGGGCGCGATCACCTTGGCCAGCATGGCAATCACCTCTGGATCCCCCAAAGTAAAGCCGCAGCGGATCCCTGCCAGGGCGAAGGCCTTGGAGAGGGTGCGGGTCACCACCAGGTTCGGGTATTGGGCGAGCAGGTCCACCACGGAGGCCTCCGGGCAGAACTCGATGTAGGCCTCGTCCACGACGATGATGGCGCGGTCCCGGGCCTTCTCCAGCAGGGCGACGAGTCCCTTGCGGCCCACCAGATCCCCGGTGGGATTGTTGGGGGAGCAGAGGAACACCAGCTTCACGTCAGAGAGGCGATCGGCGATGGCGGGCCAGTCCGGCTGACGGCTGGCGGTCAATGGCTGCTCGACAATCCCCACGCCACAGGTCTCGGCGCTGATGGCGTACATGCCGTAGGTGGGGGGGCAGATGAGGATTTGATCTTCCCCTGCCTCGCAGAAGGTGCGGATCAAGAGCTCGATGGCCTCGTCGGCACCGCGGCTTACCAGCACCTGATCCGGATTGACCCCGGCGTAGGCGGCATAGCCATTCACCACCTCGGCCGGCTGGCACTCGGGATAGCGGTTGAGGCGGCTCCCCTCGACGGTGAAGGGATAGGCCAGGGGGGCCTCGTTGGCATTGAGCCAGACGTGGCCCTGGCCGCCGATGCGGCGAGCGGACTGGTAGGGAGTGAGAGCCCGCACAACGCGACGGGCCAGATTGACGATGCTCATGACAAATCCTTCTGCTGTGCTGTTTGTTGGGGCTCGGCGGCCAGGGCGTTCAACCTGAGGGTGACGGCATGCTTGTGGGCATCGAGCCCCTCGGCCTGGGCGATGCGCTGGACGATGGGGCCAAGGCCGCGAATGCCGTCTGCAGTGAGCTCTTGAACCGTGTAGCGGCGCTGATAGTCGGCAAGCCCCAAGCTCGAGCAGGTGCGGGCATAGCCGTAGGTGGGCAGGGTGTGGTTGGTGCCGCTGGCGTAATCACCGACCGACTCCGGTGTCCATGCCCCGAGGAAGATGGAGCCCGCGTTCTCGAGCTTGTCCAGCAGATCCCGGGGGGCCCGGGTCTGCACGATGAGGTGTTCCGGTGCATAGGCGTTGGAGATGGCGCAGGCCTCCTCCAGGTTGTCGCAGAGGATCACCAGGCTTGCCTTCAGGGCTTGCTCGGCGATGTCGCGGCGGCTGAGGTCGGCGAGTTGCGCCTGGATCTCGCTGCCGATGGCATCGGCCAGGGAAGCGGAGGTGGTGACCAGCACCACCTGGCTGTCGGGGCCGTGCTCGGCCTGGGAGAGCAGATCCGATGCCACGAAGGCCGGGTTGGCGCTCTCGTCTGCGATCACCAGCACCTCGGAGGGGCCGGCTGGCATGTCGATGGCGGCGCCCCGCCAGTCACGGGAAACCTGGCCCTTGGCTTCGGTCACATAGGCGTTGCCCGGGCCGAAGATCTTGTCCACCTTGGGGATGGTTTGCGTGCCATAGGCCATGGCCGCGATGGCCTGGGCGCCGCCGATGGCGAACACCTGACGGACGCCACAGGCGCGGGCGGCAAACAGGATCTCGTCGCTCGCCGGAGACGGGGTACAGAGCACCACCTCACGGCAACCGGCCAGGCTTGCCGGAATGGCCAGCATCATCACGGTGGAGGGGAGCGGCGCGCTGCCTCCCGGGACATAGAGGCCGACCCGGCTGATGGGTTGGGTGCGCAGCTCGCACAGTACCCCGGGCTGGGTTTCGACTCGGACGACGGGCTGTACCTGGGCGGCGTGGAAGGTACGGATATTGGCGATGGCGGCCTCGATGGCACCCTTGATGTCATCACCGAGTCGAGCGCAGGCGGCATCCACTTCCGCGTCGCTCACCCGAAGCTGTTCGCGGGGCGCGCGTTCGAAACGCTGGCTCAGCTCGCGCAGGGCCTCATCGCCCCGGCTACGTACCGCGGCAATGATGTCTCGCACCACGGTACCGATGTCGGCTTCGTCGCCAAGCGCGGGCCGGGTCAGGACCTCGGCTTGCCGGGCGGGGGAGAGGGTCTTCCAGATCAGGGTCTGCATGATGTGTCTTCCTTATTCCATCATCTCGGCTTATTCCATCATCTTTTCAATGGGCAGCACCAGGATGGAGCTGGCACCCAGGGCCTTGAGCTGTTCCATGGTCTCCCAGAACAGGGTTTCGCTGGAGACGACGTGCAGGGCCACCTGGTTGGTGTCACCGGCGAGCTGCATGATGGTGGGACGCTCCGCCCCCGGCAGCAGATCGGTGATGGCATCGAGCTTGTCTTTGGGGGCGTGCAGCATGATGTATTTGCTTTCGCGCGCCTGCTGCATCCCCTGGATGCGGGGCAGCAGCTTGTCGATGAGTTTCTGCTTGGCATCGTTCAGGGGGTTGGGAGCCTGCACCAGGACGGCCTTGGAGCGGTAGATCACCTCGACCTCTTTCAGGCCGTTGGCTTCCAGGGTCGCGCCGGTGGAGACCAGATCGCAGATGGCATCGGCCAGACCCGCGCGGGGGGCCACTTCCACCGAGCCACCCAGCATCACGCTCTTGAAGCCCAGGCCCTTCTCGTCGAAGAAGCGCTTGAGCAGACCGGGGTAGGAGGTGGCGATGCGCTTGTCGGCCAGGCTCTCGGGTCCTGTGTAGTTGACATCGTCCGGCACCGCCAGAGAGAGGCGGCAGCCGCCGAAGTCGAGCTGCTTGAGGGTCTTCACCGCAAAGGGCTGCCCCTGGGCTGCGCGAATGAGCTGCACCTCTTCGAGAACGTTCTCGCCGATGATGCCAAGATCGACCACCCCTTCCATCACCAGACCCGGGATGTCGTCATCACGCACTCGCAGAATGTCGATGGGCATGTTCTCGACATGGGCGATGAGGCGCTGTTCCCGCAGGTTGATCTTGAGGCCGCAGCTCTTGAAGAGGGCCTGGGAATCCTGGCTCAGACGACCGGATTTTTGCATGGCGATGCGCAGACGTTGTGTTTCCATTGCTCGATTTCCTTTTAGTCAAAAACGAAAAAACCCTCGGAAGTATGTGCTTCCGAGGGTTTATGAATCTTGCGGTCCTTTTGGAAGTCACCAGTTAAGTGTCTTCCAGCAGTCAACCTCCTGAAAGACTATTCGGGATGATGATGGTGATGATGAGTCTTCAGGGTGGTGAACTTCATGATGTAATCAATCCTTTACAAATCAGATGCCGTTGTTGACGCCCGATTTAAACTACCTGCCTTGACAGAAAATGCAACCGAAAAATGTGATCAGGACGATTAAAGTTGAGAAAACGGTTTTCTGGTCGATAACTAGACAATGAGATGCCAAAGGAGGCGACATCATGCCCAGCCAGGACCTGTTATTTCCCATCCTGCCCCGTGCACCCTCGACACCGAGCCCGGATGACATCAAGCGGGAGGTGACCCAGATCAGCCAGAAACATCAGCTGCGTAAGATAGGCACCGACAATGGCGGCGGTGGCCAGCATCACCAGCAGAGAGAGCAGCCGCCAAAGCCTGATCAACCAGCGGTGCAGGATGATGATCACAAACCGGATCCGGACCACCGGATTGATCTCTTCGTCTGAACGCATTATCAGTCCCGCTTTTTCCGCGCTTTTGGCATAATGCCCGCTTTTGCAGCGGGACATGCCTTTGACCATCATCCAGACCCTGTTCAAGCCAGACGGCCCCCTGGCCCGCCATATCGACGGCTTCAAGGCCCGTGCCCCGCAACTGGAGATGGCCGAGGCGGTGTCGCGCGCCATCAAGCAAGGTGGCCGCTTGCTGGTGGAGGCTGGAACGGGCACTGGCAAAACCTATGCCTATCTGGTGCCTGCGCTGGAATCCGGCAAGCGGGTGGTGATCAGTACCGGGTCCAAGAACCTGCAAGAGCAGCTCTTCTATCGGGATCTGCCCACCATCACGGGGGCGCTTCACTACACCCCGCCGGTGGCACTGCTCAAGGGGCGCAGCAATTATCTCTGCATCGAGCGGATGAACCGGCTGTTGAGTGAATCCCATCTGCAAAAGCCCGAGATCCTGAGCGATCTCGTGAAGGTCAAATCCTGGTCGACTGCCACCGACAACGGCGATGTGGGGGATATCCCGGGGCTACAGGAGAACGCCGAGATCCTTGCCCACGTCACCAGCACCAACGACAACTGCCTGGGTCGCGACTGCCCCTATTACGATGATTGTCACCTGGTCATCGCCCGGCGCCGTGCCATGGACGCCCAGGTGGTGGTGATCAACCACCATCTCTTTTTCGCCGACATGGCGGTCAAAGACACCGGCTTTGGCGAGCTGGTGCCCGAGGCGCAGGTCTATGTCTTCGACGAGGCGCACCAGCTGCCCGAGATCGCCAGCCACTACTTCGGCAAGTCCGTGGGCAGTCGCACCATCCAGGATTTGGCGCAGGATATCCAGCTTGCCTACCGGGCAGAGGCTCATGACATGGCCCAGCTTGGCAAGGCGGCGGACAGGCTCGCCATTGCCAGTCAGGATTTGCGCCTTGCCTTCGGCGTGGAGGGGGGGCGCGGCAACACCCGGGATCTGCTGAGACAATCCCTCTGGGCCCAGGCGCTGGCCCGCCTCAACGATGCCATCGGGCTCTGTTATGAAGTGCTGAAACTGGCGCTCGGGCGAGGGGAGCAGCTGGATCATTGTTTCGAGCGCATCAGCGAGCTGCGTACCCGCCTTGGGGAGGTGCTGGCGGTCAACCAGACCGGTTTCTCCTACTGGTATGACTGTTCGCGTCTGCACTTTACCCTCAATCTGACGCCGCTGTCGGTCGCCGAGCGCTTCGGTGCCGAGGTGCAGCGCCCCGAGGTGGCCTGGGTCTTCACCTCGGCCACCTTGACGGTGGACAATCGCTTCGCCCACTTTGTCGCCGAGATGGGGCTGGCCGGCAGCGCCGAACTCATTCTCGACAGTCCGTTCGATTACGCCGAGCAGGCGCGCCTGTGCGTACCCCGTTTCCTGCCAGAGCCCAATGCCTTCGGGCGCGGGGAGCAGCTGGCGACCCTGATGATCCCCCTCATCAACAAGACGCCGGGGGGGTGCTTCTTCCTCTGCACCAGCCATCAGGTGATGCGCCAGGTGGCCGAGGTGCTGCGCCGGGAAATCGGCCGCACCGTCCTGCTGCAAGGGGAAGACAACAAGCAGCGGCTGCTCAAGACCTTCGTGGAGAACGGTCGGGCCGTGCTGGTGGCCACCAGCAGTTTCTGGGAGGGGATAGACGTGCGGGGGGCGGCATTGTCCTGTGTTATCATCGACAAGCTGCCCTTTGCGAGCCCGGACGATCCCCAGCTCAAGGCACGGGTGGAGGATTGCAAGCTCAAGGGGGGGGATCCCTTTGCCGAGCTGCAGTTGCCCAAGGCGGTGATTGCCCTCAAGCAGGGGGTGGGGCGGCTCATCCGTGATCGCAGTGATCACGGTGTACTGGTTATTTGTGATCCTCGGGTGGTCAACAAGCCCTATGGCGCCACCTTCATCAAGAGCCTGCCTGCCATTCCACGGACCCGGGAGCTGGCGACCCTGGGAGAATTTTTCGGACCACGGGAGTGAGTCCGCCGCGCCGGGGCTGATTGCACCCGGCCATGCATGACGGCAGGCCTTGGCCATGCTGACGATTTAACTGACTGATGTGAAGAGAATAAAAAGAATGGATGAGTTGAAGATCCTGGCCGTGGATACCGCCACCGAAGCCTGCTCCGCAGCCCTCTTGGTGGGTGACACCCTCTTTTCCCGCTGGGAAGAGGCGCCCCGTGACCATACCCGCAAGATCCTGCCCATGGTTCAGGCTCTGTTGGATGAAGCCGGTCTATCGTTGGATGAGCTCGACGCCATCGCCTTCGGCCGTGGGCCAGGATCCTTCACCGGGGTACGGATCGGGATCAGCGTGGCTCAGGGGCTCGCCTTTGGTGCCGGCGTGCCGATGATCGGTGTCTCCACCCTGGCAGCCATGGCCCAGGGGGCCCATAAGCTGGAAGGGGCCGAGCAGGTGCTTGCCGCCATCGATGCGCGCATGAACGAGGTCTATTTCGGCCACTACGCCTTGGTGGACGGGGTGATGACGCTGGTGGGCGAGGAGGTGGTGAGCGAGCCAGCCGCACTGGTGCAGGCCCGTGACAAGCTGACTGGCGCGGTGAGCTGCGTTGGCACCGGTTTTGAAACCTATGGCGAGACCCTGGGCGGCCTGGCAGATGTGCTGATGCCAAGCCAGGTGCGTTTCCCGGCGGCCGCCGATATGCTGCCTCTGGCATGCCAGGCCTGGTTTGCGGGTGAGGCGGTGCCGGTTGAGCAAGCCACCCCTGTCTATCTGCGTGACAAGGTGACCTGGAAGAAACTGCCGGGTCGCGAATAGGCGGCAACGGCTGCCCCGGGCTGCTTTATCGGACGATGATGGAGAGACGAATGAGAAAATCCGTGATCATGCTGGGATTGGTGGGGCTGCTGCTGGGCGGTTGCAGCACGGTGCCCAAAGAGCTTGCCTATGAGCCTGCGGATCAGCTGGTGGCCTATCAACCCGCCCTGCAGGGGATCGAAGGCAAGCCGGCCCGCTGGAGCGGTGTCATCTCGGCGGTCCACAACAAGGCGGATCAGAGTGTCATCGAGGTGGTCTATCTGCCCCTCAAGTCCAACGGGGTGCCGGAGCAGACCGAGCAGAGCCCCGGTCGTTTTCTCGCCATCATGCAGGGGTTTGTCGACCCGACCCTCTATGCCAAGGGTCGCAGCCTGACGGTGCTCGGCACCCTCGACAAGCCGGTGGACAGCCAGATTGGCGAGCACAAGTATCGCTTCTCGGTACTCAAGGTGACGGGGAGCAAGCTGTGGCCACCGGTGAAGGAGGTGGAGATCCGCTACATGGATCCCTACTTTTACGATCCTTTCTATGATCCCTTCTGGCCCAGACGACCCCTGCGCCGCTGAGGAGCCCGGATGACGGCGACATTGCAGGAGCGCAGGCTGCGCCTGGCGGACGGGCGGCACATCGCCCTGCTGGACAATGGTCAGGAGGACAGACCGCTGCTGGTGGCCCTCCATGGCTGGCTCGACAACGGCGCCAGCTTTTTGCCTCTGGCCCCCTGGCTGTGGGCGTTTCATCTGGTCTGCGTCGATCTGCCGGGCCATGGTCACTCCGATCACAAGTCGACCCCCTATGTCTTCGTGGACTGGCTGGATGATCTCTACCAGATCACCCAGGCCGCGGGCTGGCAGCGTTTCATCCTGCTTGGTCACTCCCTGGGGGCGCTGATTGCCTCTGCCTATGCCGGCGTTTTTCCCGAGCAAATCGAGCGGCTCATTCTGCTGGAGGGGCTCGGCCCCTTGAGCCAGCCTGACGAGGAGGTACCGGGGCATCTGCGTCGCGCCATCCTCAACCGCACTCGTACCCGTGAGCGTGCAACCAGTGGATTTGCCACCCTCGAAGAGGCCGTGGCTGCCCGCTGCAAGGTGGCGGACATCCCCCCGAGTGCGGCACGCCTTATCTGCGAGCGGCAGCTGGAGGCGCGGGCAGGGCGCTGGTATTGGCGCAGTGATCCCCGTCTTCGCGATCTCTCGCCCCTTCGCATGAGCGAGGGGCAGGCCCAGGCCCTGATCCGGGCCATCGCCTGTCCGGTGCTCTTTATCCGGGGAGAGCAGGGCTTCCCCGGGCTCCTGGCACAGTGGCAGTTGCGGGAGGCGGCCTTTGGCCACATTGAACGGGTGACAGTGGCAGGAGGCCATCATTTTCATATGGAAAATTCATCAGAAACCGCCGTTTATATCGAAAACTTCGCTCAAATCCGGTAGGATCAGCGGCTTTGAATCATGTCAGGTTTGCTTTCTCCTTCACATTTCCCGTTGTTAATTCACTGTTAATTGATGTTGCCTTATGTAAATATGTGCGGCATTAGAGCATGAACTTAAAACAACTGATTGAAATGGATGTGACAGGGACGGAGGCAACACAGTGAGCGCACAGGTGCGAGTTATGCAGGAGAAGTTCGTGGAAAGAGTCTGGCTGAAGCGTTATCCAGAAGGGGTGCCCGCCGAGATCAATCCAGACCAATACGGCTCTCTGGTCGAGATGTTTGAAGAGTCGGTGAACCAGTTCGCCGATCAACCCGCCTTCGTCAACATGGGGCAGACCATTACCTACCGCCGGCTGGAGGAGCAGTCCCGAGCCTTCGCCGCCTACCTGCAAAACGAGCTGAAGCTCGGCAAGGGGGACAGGTTGGCCGTGATGATGCCGAACCTGCTGCAATACCCCATCGCGGTATTCGGCATCCTGCGGGCCGGCATGACGGTGGTGAACGTCAACCCCCTCTATACCCCGCGCGAGCTGGAGCATCAGTTGAAAGACTCCGGCGCCAAGGCCATCGTCATCGTCTCCAACTTTGCCCACACCCTGGAAAAAGTGGTGTATGACACTCCGGTCAAGCACGTGATCCTGACCCGGATGGGTGACAACCTGGGGCTGGCCAAGGGGACCCTGGTCAACTTCGTGGTCAAATACGTCAAGAAGCTGGTGCCCAAGTACAACCTGCCCCATGCCAGCACCATGCGCCAGGCCCTCGCCAAGGGGCGCTACCTGCAGTACATCAAACCCGAGATCAGCAACCAGGACATCGCCTTCCTGCAATACACCGGCGGGACCACCGGCCTCTCCAAGGGGGCCATGCTGACTCATCGCAACATGATCGCCAACGTTGAGCAGTGCCTCGGTGTCTATGGCCCCGTGCTGGAGCGCGGCAAGGAGTTCGTGGTCACGGCGCTGCCGCTCTATCACGTCTTCGCCCTGACGGTAAACTGCCTGCTGTTCATGCGTCTGGGGGGCTACAACCTGCTCATCAGCAACCCCCGCGACATCCCGGGTTTTGTCAAAGAGATCAAGAAGTATCCTTTCACCTGCATCACCGGGGTGAACACCCTGTTCAACGCCCTGGTCAACAACGACGAGTTCAAGGGCATGGATTTTGCCAAGCTCAAGCTCACCATCGGTGGCGGCATGGCGGTGCAACGGGCGGTGGCCGAGCAGTGGAAGGGGCTGACCGGCACCCCGCTGCTGGAGGGCTATGGCCTGACCGAGTGCTCGCCCCTGGTGAGCGTCTGCCCCTATGATCTGGTGGATTACAACGGCTCCATCGGTCTGCCGGTCTGCTCCACCGAGATCCGTCTGGTGGATGACGAGGGTAACCAGGTCACCGAACGGGGTGCCCCCGGCGAGATGCAGGTGCGCGGTCCTCAGGTGATGACCGGCTACTGGCAGCGCCCGGAGGCGACCGCCGAGGTGATGCAGGATGGCTGGCTCTGCACCGGCGACATCGCGGTATGCGACGAGCAGGGTTTCTTCAAGATCGTCGATCGCAAGAAGGACATGATCCTGGTCTCCGGCTTCAACGTCTACCCGAACGAGATAGAAGACGTGGTGGCCCTGCATCCCAAGGTGCTGGAGGTGGCCGCCGTCGGCGTACCCAATCCGGTGTCCGGCGAACAGGTGAAGATCTTCGTGGTCAAGAAAGATGCAAAGCTGGCGGAAGAGGAGATAATTGCCCACTGCCGCAAACATCTGACTGCCTATAAGGTGCCGAAACTGGTAGAATTTCGCGACGAACTTCCCAAGACCAACGTGGGCAAGATCCTGCGCCGCGTACTGCGCGACGAGGAGATTGCCAAGCAGTAACCGGCATGCACTGCTTTGCAGTCCAGCGCTGTCGTTATGCAAAACCGTGGGACATCCACGGTTTTTTCTTTCTGGATCCGACCAACGTGCAGGCAACGATGCAATATCAACTCATTTCACAGCAAGCCGAACTGGATCAGTATCTCGCTTCTCTGGCCGACGTTCCCCTGGCCATCGATACCGAATTCGTTCGCACCCGTACCTACTATCCCCAGCTCGGTCTGTTCCAGATCTACGATGGCAAGCAGCTTGCCCTGCTCGATCCCCTGACCCTGGATCTCTCCGGTTTGTGGCAGCGCCTCGGTCGGGCCGGACAGATTGCCATCCTGCACGCCTCCGGTGAGGATCTGGAGCTCATCCAACATCAGGCGGGTCACCTGCCCAACCAGATGCACGATACCCAGCTGGCGGCAGCCTTCCTGGGCCATGGCGTGTCGGTGGGGTTTGGCGCCCTGGTCAACGAATTCCTCGGGGTTGAGCTTGAGAAGGATCAGGCCCGTACCGACTGGCTGGCGCGCCCCCTTACCCCTCGTCAGCTGGAATATGCCGCGGCGGATGTCTTCTACCTCATGCCCCTCTACGAGAAGGTGATGGCCAGACTGCGCGAGAGCGGCAAGTTCCCCTGGTTCGAACAGGAGTGCCAGAACCACTCCGCCCGCAAGACCCAGGGCAGCGATCCCCGTCAGGCCTACCTAGAGATAGTCAACGCCTGGCAACTGGGTCGCCGTGAGCTGGCCATCCTGCGCGAGCTGGCCGCCTGGCGCCAGCAGGAAGCGGTACGCCGGGATCTCGCCCTCAACTTCGTGGTCAAAGAGCTGCACCTGTTCAAGGTGGCGGAGCGTCGTCCCGCTTCCCTTCGGGATCTCAACGAGCTGGGCCTCTCGCCCATCGAGATCAAGATCCACGGCAAGCGGATGCTGGACATCGTCGCCGCCGCCCAGCAGAGCGACCCTGCGAGCTGGCCCGATCCCATCCGCCGTCTGGTGGACTTCCCCCAGTACAAGGCCGAGCTCAAGCGCATCAAGGCCATGGTGGAGGAGAAGGCCAAGGCCAGCAACATTCCGCCGGAGCTGGTGGCGAGCAAGAAGATCATCCACCAGTACTTCACTTGGAGCTGGCGCATGAGTGCCGAGGAGCGGGCCAGGGCGGACAAGCCCATGCTGCTGCAAGGGTGGCGTCATGAGCTGGTAGGCCACCTGCTGGCCCAGTGACGAGTACGCAGTACGAGAAGGGGAGTCCATGACTCCCCTTTTTCATGCCTGTGCGGCCGCCCCCAGGGGTTGCCGGGATCGTCGCACCAGGGGGTTGGTCATGATGGGAAGCGAGAAGGGGTGGAGGAGGAAAATGGCGGGCACAAAGGGTGCCCCCATCAGAGTTCGTGAGCGTGGAATCCCTTGCGGTAGCGGGCCTCGCAGCGCGGGCAGCGTTGCAGGGTCGGATCCTGTTCCAGCTGTTCAGGGAGCAGCGGCTCCTCACAATCGGAGCAGAAGCCATAGAGCCCCAGATCCATCTGGCAGAGCGCCGCGTCGAGCCGCTTGAGGCGTGCCACGCTGTGTTCCACCCCGGGCAGATCGAGACGGCTGGTCAGATCAACCAGTTGATCCCGCTCGCAGCGCTCCACCTTCTGTGCCCAGTCATCTTGTCGACAGGCCTTGAGCTGACGGATCAGCTCCTCTCTTGTTTGCGCCCAGTCGGTCAGAAGGCGCTGATGCCATTCGGCCAACCGGGCTTGCGTCACTTCACACACAGCAGCCCCCAAAAACGAGTGATAAAACTCGGCCAGTATAGGGAAACCCGCGGTTTATCAAGATGACATGAATCAAGTTAACCGTGCTTTGACGGGTTTTTCCGGCAGGTGCTGCGGCTTGCCGGTGATGACGTAGAGCACTCCCGCCACCAGACAGACGACACCCACCAGGGTACTCATGGGGGGCATGATCCCGCGCAGCATAAAGGCGTAAAAGAGCCCCGCCAGAGTCTCGAACACGATGAGCGGCCCGACCAGCACGGTCGGCAGGCGCTGGCTCGCTTCGTTCCAGCACAGGGTGCCGAGCCAGGAGCAGAGGAGCCCCACTGCCCCCATCAGCAGCACGAAGCGCAGGGGCGTCGGCCCGAAGGGCAGGGGAAAGTCCGGTGCGCTCAGGGCAAGATGGCCGAGGCTGCCGAGATAGGCAATGAGCGCCACCGGCAGGGTCACCAGCCCCTGGGCGGTGGCCCAGACGGCCGGACTGCGGCCCGGGTGCTCGCGCAGCCAGCGGGCGTTGCGCAGGGGATACCAGGTCCAGCACAGCACGGCGCCCACCGCCAGGGCGAGCCCAAGCAGTTGTTCGGTGCGCGCCTCGGTGTGCCAGGTGAGCTCGGCGCTGTTGACCAGACAGAGGCCGGCCCCCATCAGCACCAGGGACGGGTAGAGCCGGGTGCGGGAGAGGCGACCGTCCCGTGCGCCATAGAGGCGGTTGGCGGCCAGGGCCGTCACCACCGGCAGGGTGCCGATAAACATGGCCGCCAGGGGCGAGCCGATGCGCAAGATGGCCCCCGACAGGCAGAAGTAGTAGAGGAGGTTCCCCACCAGAGTGAGGGCGAGGGCCTCTCGCCAGTCGCTGGCCGAGAGGGCCGCCAAGTGTTTGCGGGCCTGCCAGGCGAGCGGCAGTACGATGAGGCCGAAGGCGAGGTAGCGGCCGCTCGCGAGCAGGGCGGGGGGATAGCCGTCCACTAAGAGGGGGGCGACGAAGATGAGCCCCCACATCAGGCCGGCCAGCAGGGCAAACAGGACTCCGATCAACATGTTTCATATCCGGTAAAGAAGAAGGAGGCCAGCCTAGCAGGGGGGAAGGGGGGCGTATTGAACCAGATTGCGCTTTAGCGGCCAGCCTGCACCTGTTTCTGGTAGCGGACCGGGGTGGTGCCATAGCGGCGCAGGAAGGCACGGTTGAGGTGGGACTGATCGGCCAGACCACAGGCGGCGGCCACCTCGGCCGCGGGCAGGCCGGCAGCCAGCCACCCCTTGGCGCGCTGCAGACGGATGGCCATCAGCATCTGCTGGGGGGTGACGTGAAAGCGGGCCTTGAAGCTGCGCTGGAAGTGGTAGGGGCTGAGGTTCACCGAACCGGCCAGCTCGGCCAGGGTAATGGGGCGGGCGAAACAGGCCTGCATATAGTCGATGGCGCGGCCCAGAGGGTGGGCCGCTTCGCGCGGGGCCGCCAGGGCCCGGGCATGGGGGCGTAGGGTCTCGCACACCCTTAGCAGCAGGCCGTCGGCGGCGAGCTCGCTGTCACAGTGCCAGAGGGCATCCAGGGCCGCCTGCAGGACGGGGGCAGTGCGCGGATCGCTTCGCACGGCATCGGTGAAATACCAGTCGCGCTCGCCGCTGATGGCCTCGAGCCGATCGGCGGGCAGGTAGAGCATGCGATAGCGCCACCCTTGCTCGCAGGCTGACTCGCCCGTGTGCAGCTCATCGGGGTTCATCAGCACCAGGCTGCCGGGACCGGCCAGGAGCTGGCTGCCGCGATAGCGAAAGCGCTCGGCACCGCACTCGATGACACCGAGGCCAAACCCCTCGTGACTATGGGGATCGAAGATGTGGTGCTGGATGTGGGCGCGATAGAGCTCGGTCGCAGGCTGCCCCGGCAGGGCGCGAAAATCGGCCCTGTCGTGCTGATGGGTAAAGTTGACCGGTACTCCCTGCATCCTGACCTCCTGTCAATGAGCCTTCATCATAGGGCGCCGCGGGGCGGCGGCCAAGTCTAGGCCTGTGAGGCGCACTCGCGCTCGAGGGCGGAGCGGATCTCCTCTGCGGTCTTGATGGTGCGGATGCGGCGAAACAGCTCGTCGGCCTGGGGGTATTCCCGCACTATGTAGGAGAACCACTGCTTGATGCGGCTCGGGTAGTAGTCGGCCTTGTCGCTCGCCAGATCCTGCTCGGTATAGGTCACCATCAATTGCAGTACCTCGGCCCAGCTCATGTGTGCACACCCCGTCTTCATCACGTTGGCCAGGTTGGGGAGGGAAATTGCGCCCCGGCCAACCATGAGGGCATCGCAACCGGACACCCGGGCACAGATCAGGGCATCGGCATGGTTCCAGATCTCGCCGTTGGCGGTGACGGGGATGGGCAGGGCGCGGCGGATGGCGTCCACGTACTCCCAGTGTGCCGGCGCCTTGTAGCCTTCGCGCTTGGTGCGGGCATGCACCGCCAGCTCGTTGGCGCCCCCCTGATAGACGGCCTGGGCGTTGTCCAGATAGAGATCCTTGTCATCGTATCCCAGGCGGATCTTGGCGCTCACCGGCAGGTGGGCAGGCACGGCCTCCCGCACCGCCTTGACGATGCGATAGACGGTCTCGGGTTCCTTGAGCAGCACGGCGCCCCCCTTGCTCTTGTTGACCGTGGGGGCAGGGCAGCCGAAGTTGAGATCGACCCCGGGAGAGCCGAGCTCGATGGCGCGCACTGCGTTTTCGGCGAGCCATTCCGGATGCTGTCCCAGCAGTTGCACCCGTACCGGGGTCCCCGCACGGGTCTTGCCATCCTGTCTGAGCTCGGGGCAGAGGCGATGGAAGACCTTGGCGGGCAGCAGTTGATCGACCACCCGGATGAATTCACTGACGCAGAGGTCGTAATCATTGACGGAGGTGAGGACCTCCCGCATCAGGTGATCCAGCACCCCCTGCATGGGGGCCAAAATAACGCGCATAGCTGCTTCCGAAGACAAGGGGAGAAAAAAGAGCGCAGATTGTAGTGGCAATGGCCGGGATTGTCAGCCGTCTGCCCACTCGATGGCCCCCATCGACGGCCGCAGACTGGGCCAGGCTGTCAGCTTCCGGGCCAACTCTGTTAGGCTAAAGGCAGAGAAACACTAGAGGAGTACCCATGAAACGCTGGTGTCTGATGGCCCTGGGCTGGCTTGCCTTCGCCACCGGGATAGTCGGGATAGTCCTGCCCCTGCTGCCGACAACCCCCTTCATGTTGCTGGCGGCGGCGCTGTTTGCGCGCTCCTCCCCCCGCTTTCATGGCTGGTTGCTGGCGCATCCCTGGTTTGGCCCCCCCATCCTCGACTGGCAGCAGTATCGCGGCATTCGCCGCCACGCCAGATGCCGCGCCATCATCTTCATCCTGATCTCGTTCTCGGGATCGCTGCTGGTGGTGCCGTTGCCCTGGGTGAGGTGGCTGCTGGTGGTCATAATGGTGATCCTGCTCACCTGGTTGATGCGTCTGCCGGTGCTGGAGCCGGTTGCAATGAAGAAGTGAAATCCCTAAGCTATCGCGGCAATAATGCTATGGAGTTGGCTCGTCATTTTTGCGTGACGGGCCTTTTTATTGCCCCCAGGCGGAGACCCCGTGCGCCGCCATGGCAGGGCTCAAAAAATAAGCGGTCAAATAATGAATCCGGAAACCCTGAAGTTTATCGAAGCGAGCATCAAGACCATTCCCGACTATCCGAAGCCGGGCATTCTGTTTCGCGACATCACCAGCCTGATCGAGAATGCCGAGGCCTTCAAGGCCACCATCGATCTGCTGGCCGATCATTACCGTGATCAAGGCATCACCAAGATTGTCGGCACCGAGGCCCGTGGCTTCATCTTCGGCGCCCCGGTTGCCTACGCCATGGGGCTGGGGTTCGTGCCGGTGCGCAAGCCGGGCAAGCTGCCCCGCGCCGTCATCGAGGAGTCCTACGCCCTGGAGTACGGCACCGACACCCTGCAACTGCACACCGATGCCATCGTGCCCGGTGACAAGGTGCTGGTGGTGGACGATCTGCTGGCCACCGGCGGCACCGTCGATGCCACCGTCAAGCTCATCCGCCGCGCCGGCGGTGAGGTAGCGGATGCCGCCTTCATCATCTCCCTGCCGTCCCTGGGCGGTGATGCCCGCCTGACCGCCGCCGGCGTCAAGGTTGTCTCTCTGGTGGAACTCGCGGGGGCGTAAATCGCCCCTTCGCGCGGCAGGCCTCGTCACCCTGCTTTCTGCCGCAAACCGGTGCCTGAACGGGCACCGGTTTGAAATTCAAGCGATCCCTCCCAAGGCGGCGCATCCCCCATACAGCCAGCCCTCCATTTGTGTTAGCATCCAGCCTCAATGCCTCGTTTCCCAGCATCGAGATCTATGAGCTATCAGGTTTTGGCGCGCAAATGGCGCCCCCATACGTTTGAACAAGTGGTCGGCCAGCAACATGTGCTGACTGCCCTGACCAATGCCCTGGATCAGGGACGGCTTCACCATGCCTACCTGCTGAGCGGGACCCGCGGGGTGGGCAAGACCACCATCGCCCGCATTCTGGCCAAGAGTCTCAACTGCGAGCAGGGGATCAGCAGCCATCCGTGCGGTGTGTGCGATACCTGCCGCGAGATCGATCAGGGCAATTTCGTCGATCTGCTGGAAATCGATGCGGCGTCCCGCACCAAGGTGGAAGACACCCGCGAACTGCTCGACAACGTGCAGTACCGTCCGGCCCGTGGTCGTTTCAAGGTGTACCTCATCGATGAAGTGCACATGCTGTCGCGCCACAGCTTCAATGCGCTGCTCAAAACCCTGGAAGAGCCGCCCCCCTATGTGAAATTCCTGCTGGCCACCACGGATCCGCAGAAGCTCCCCATCACCATCCTCTCGCGCTGCCTGCAGTTTCATCTGAAGAGTCTGGATCAGACCCAGATCGCCAGGCAGCTCGAATGGGTGCTGGATCAGGAGGGACAACCCTTCGAGCCTCGCGCCCTGCTGGCCCTGGCCAAGGCGGCTGACGGCAGCATGCGCGATGCCCTGAGCCTCACCGATCAGGCGCTGGCCCACGGCAACGGCAGCGTGCGCCTGGAGAGCGTGCTCACCATGCTGGGGACCCTCGATCATCACCACCTGCACCAGTTGCTGGAGGCAGTGCTGCGCCAGGATGCACCCGCCACCATGGCCAAGATCACCGAGATAGCGACCCTGGGCCCCGACTTTGATCAGCTCCATGCCGAGCTGGAAGCCTTGCTCCACCGGGTGGCCATGGCGCAACTGCTGCCTGCGAGCGTGCAGGAGCAGGGGGCGGATGCCGATGCCTTGCTGCAGCTTGCCGGAGCCATGAGCCCGGAAGAGGTGCAGCTCTGCTATCAAATCGTGCTGGGGGGGCGCAAGGATCTGCCCTGGGCCCCTGACGGGCGCACCGCACTGGAAATGACCTGTCTGCGGATGCTGGCCTTCTCTCCCCGGCGCGAGGTGGTCCATCCCGCCAACCTGGCGGCCCAACCTCTCATGACAGGGCACTCCGGCGTGATGGCGGCTGCGAGGGAAAGCGCGCCGCTCCTGCCGGGAAAGCCCCAGGGGGCTGAGCCGGCCCCGGCTGCCAGTGCAGCACCACAGGCTCCCGCCGCGCCAGCATCGGTCCTTGAGGCCGAGCACGTCGCCCCCTCACCCAAGGCGGAGGAGGGCGCAGTGCTGGATCCGCTCTTTGCCGAGCAGGATGAGCTGCTGCGTGAGGCCGAACGGATGGGTTACGAGGCCGTGGTGCCTGCCAGTCCGCCTGCAGAGCCTGCCTCTGGGCCGTTGGCGGCGGATGACGCCGGGCAGACGCAGCAGGTTGATGTTCAAGGGGAAGACGTCGCCATCTCTTCGACCTCCAGCATGCAGAGCCTGCTTGGCAAGCGCAATTTGCTGCGAAGCCGCCTGCGTGGCGAGCAGAGTGCAAACGCCGCGCCTGCCCGGGTCACTCCCGTCAAACCGGTGGCCGCGACCAAACCGGCCCCGATGCCTGCCGTCGCGACTTCGCCCCAGGCCGAGGTGCAACCAGCGGCGCGGCCCGAGATGCCGGTGCAGGGATCTGCCATGCAAACGGGGTATGACGACCTGCCCCCTCTGGATGCCTATGAAGAGGGGGCCAGTGACTACGAAGAGTATCTGAATCAGGGGTTTGACGAGGGGTTTGCCAGTGCCCCGTTGCCCACGCGGGCAGTGACTTCCGCCCAGCCAGCTCCCGCCACCATGGCACCTCCTTCGCAGGAGGATCTGCCGCCCTGGGATCTGGGCGCTGACGCCGGCAGCGCGGATGCGGCGGCACCTGTGGTTGCCGCTATGGTGCCTGCCGCGCCTCCAGTGGCTGCCAGCGAGCCTCAGCCCGCCATTGCGTTGATGGAGACCATCGACTGGGATGCGCTGGAGAGCGACGCCCAGCCCGAGGAGGAGGGGGAGGTCGCCCGTCTGATCCCCTCGTCCTTGCTGGTCAATTGCGGGGACGCCTGGGCCGAGCTCATCGCCCGCACCGGGGTGGGTGGTCGGCTGCGTCAACTGGCCATCAACGCGGTGATGACCCGGGAAGGTAATCGGGTCTCCCTGCTGCTCAAACCCGAGCAGCGCCATCTGGTGAGCGACAAGGCCCGCGCCGATCTGGCCGAGATCATCGGTCCCGAGCTGGGCGGCCCGGTTCACATCGATGTGACCCTGGGCTCGGATCCCGCGCGGGAGACGCCGCTCGAGATAGAGCATCGTCTCTATCTCGGGGTGCGTGAACAGGTGAGCCGGGATCTGGCGGCGGATCCCAACGTACAATTCTTGCAGCAGCGTTTCGGCGCCGTGCTCCATCCCGAGAGCATCGAACCCCTGAGTCGCTGAGTTGCGGTGAAAAAACCGTGCCGGGGCTTACCCCCGGTTGAAAAGACCTTTGGCTGCCCCCACTTAGGGCAGATGAACCCACAGCCCGGCGCTGGATGCCGGATTTCAAGACGAGAGACGATCTATGTTTGGTAAAGGTGGAATGGGTAACCTGATGAAACAGGCCCAACAGATGCAAGAGCGCATGCAGAAGATGCAAGAGCAGCTGGCCCAGATGGAAGTGGTCGGCGAGGCGGGCGCAGGCATGGTCAAGGTGACCATGGCCGGCAGCCACAGCGTGCGTCGTATCGAGATCGATCCCAGCCTGATGGAAGATGACAAGGAGATGCTGGAAGATCTGGTCGCCGCCGCCGTCAATGACGCCGTGCGCCGCGTGGAAGAGCAGAACAAGGCCAAGATGGGCGAGCTGACCGGCGGCATGCAACTGCCCCCGGGCTTCAAAATGCCCTTCTGAGGATCCTGCCCGTATCCGTTTCCCCTCCTCTGTGAAGGGGAAAATGAAAAGGCCAGAGCCAAGCTCTGGCCTTTTGCATGTCGGCACACCCGGGAACGGCCATGCACAGATCATGGCGGGAGCTGCGTACTTGCCTGCCCCAGGGGGGAGAAGCCCTCGACCAGATGATCGATGAGGGCGCGGATGGCAGGCAGCAGACCGCGGCGTGAGGGGAAGACCGCGTGGATCACCTCCTGGCGCGGTGCCCAGTCGGGGAGCAGACGCACCAGCCGGCCATCGGCCAGGGGCTCATCCATCATCATGGTGGGCAGTTGCACGACCCCGAGCCCGTCGATCGCCCCCTGACGCAATGTCTGCATGTCGGTGGTGGCAAAGCGGGGGCTGTGGTGCTGTTTGACTCTGGCCCCATTGGGGCCCAGCAGGGTCCAGTGATGGCCTTCCAGGCTGGCGCCATGACCGAGGCTCGGCCATGACAGCAGATCTGCGGGGGCCCGGGGCATGCCGAGTGACGCGACAAGGGCCGGGCTTGCCACCAGACACTGGGTCGCATAACCCAGCACCCGCATGGCGAGATCGCTGTCCTCCAGGGGCAGTGGTCGCACCCTGAGCGCCATGTCCAACCCCTCCGCGACCAGATCCACCGCCCGGTTGACCCCGACGAGCTGCACCTTGACGCTGGGATGGGCCAGGGCGAAGGAGACCAGCATCCTCCCTACGTGGGCGTGCAGCAGATCGATGGGGCAGGCGATGCGCACCAGACCGCAAGGCTCGCTCTGGGTCGCGGCGATGAGATCCTGCGCCGCATCGGCTTCCACCAGCATGGCCCGGCAACGGGTGTAATAAGCCTGCCCGAGTTCGGTGACGGTGAAGCTGCGGGTGGAACGCTGGATAAGACGCACCCCGAGTCGCTCTTCCAGCATGGCGATGCGGCGGCTGAGCCTGGACTTGGGCATGCCGAGGGCCCTGCCGGCCTGGGCAAAGCCCCCGTGATCCACCACCTGGACATAGAAATAGAGGTCGTTGAGATCCTGTTGCATGGGGTTATCGTTCACAAAATAGGACGCTGATGGCAAATTTTACGTCTACCGGACGCAGCGTTCCAGACTCACAATGCGAGCCACGACACATCCCGTGACGATCACCCAGGAGAGCATCATGAAAAGAGTCATCGGTATTTACAGCGCCCCTCGACAACACTGGGTCGGCGACGGATTCCCGGTTCGCTCGCTGTTCTCGTATCAGACCCATGGCCGCGCCTTGAGCCCCTTCCTGCTGCTGGACAGGGCTGGCCCGGCACATTTCGAGCCCGCCGATCATGCCAGGGGAGTGGGGGAACACCCGCACCGTGGTTTTGAGACGGTCACCATCGTCTATGAAGGGGAGGTCGCCCATCGCGACTCGACCGGCCAGGGGGGGATCATCGGTCCGGGAGACGTGCAGTGGATGACGGCCGCCGCCGGCATCATGCACGACGAATTCCACTCCCAGGGGTTTACCCGTCGTGGTGGCACCCTCGACATGGTGCAGCTGTGGGTCAACCTGCCCGCCAAACACAAGATGTCGACGCCCGGTTATCAGGGCATCACCAGCGACACCATCCCGCAACTGAGCCTCAAGGAGGGCGATGTGCGGGTACGCATCATCGCCGGGAACGATGCCGGGTTGCAACAAGGCGAGGTAGAGGGGCCAGCCCGCACCTTCTCGCCCATGAACATCTGGGATCTGCGGCTCAAGGGCGGGGCCAGCGTGGTGCTGCCGGCGGTAGCGGGATGGAACAGCGCCTTGGTGGTGCTCAAGGGCTCTCTCATTATCAACGGTCAGGAGCGCGCGTGCGAAGCACAACTGGTGCTGCTCGATCCCAACGGGGAGGAGTTCATGCTGGAGGCGGAGGGCGAGGCCAGCTTGTTGCTGCTGAGTGGCGAGCCCATCGATGAACCCATCGTGGGTTATGGTCCCTTTGTCATGAACAGCGAGGCAGAGATCCATCAGGCGATAGATGATTTCAACAGCGGCCGGTTCGCCGTCATCGCCCCCTGAGACAATCCCGATAAAAACAAAGCGCCTGATGGCGCTTTGTTTTTTTGTGAGCCCTGGTCAACCGAGCCAGCCGAGGGCCAGTGCCAGCCTGCCGCACAAGGCGGCCAGCAGGATGCCAAGCAGGGTGCGCAGCAGCCAGATCACCACCAGCTGTCCCACGCTCACCGGGATCCGGGTGGCCAGGATGCAGGGGATGGAGGCAGAGAAGAAGAGCACCGAGCTGACCGAAACCACGGCCGCGACATAGCGCACCAGCAGGTCGGCATCCTTGAGCAGGATGGCGGGCAGGAACATCTCGGCCAGACCGGCAGAGAGGGCCTTGGCGGTGGCGAGCGGTTCGCCGAGATCCAGCAGCCAGGTCAGTGGCCAGAGCAGCCAGCCCAGCAGATCGAACAGGGGAGTGTGCTTTGCCAGCAGCAGGCCCAGCAGACCGACGGACAGTATGGTGGGCACCACGGCAGCGGCCATGTGAAGACCGTCCCTGAGGTTGTCCTTCAATTGCCGCAGCAGGGGATCAGCCTGGTGGGACTGGGTCAGGCCGCAGGTGAGGGCCGCCTGCCAGCGGCTCATGCCAGCCGGTAGCGGCTCGTCGGTCTCCCCATGGTGAGCCAGGCGGCTGATGGGAGGAACACGCGCCAGGATGGCGGTGATGACGAAAGTGATCACCAGGGTGGACCAGAAGTAGAAGTTCCAGTGTCCCATCAGGTTGAGGGTCTTGGCCACGATGATCATGAAGGCGGCCGAGACGGTGGAGAAGCCGGTGGCGATGATGACGGCTTCTCGCACCGTGTACTTGCCCGCGAGGAAGACCCGGTTGGTGATGAGCAGGCCCACCGAGTAACTGCCGACGAAAGAGGCGACGGCATCGATGGCGGAGTGACCCGGCGTGCGCCACAGGGGGCGCATCACGGGTTGCATCAGCACCCCGATGAATTCCAGCAGGCCGAAACCGAGCAGGAAGGTCAGGGCCATGGCGCCGATAGGCACGATGAGACCCACTGACATGGCCAGTTTGTCGAACAAGAAGGGGAGGCGATCCGGGGTCATCAACCAGGCAGGGCCCCAGTCTGTGACATACAAAATGGCCAGGGCCAGCCCGAGCAGCTTGAACAGGCTCAATACCCTGTCGATGGGACGGGCGCGCCAGCGGCCATCCAGCAAGGGGGTGATGGCGCCATAGGCGATGAGCAAGAGAATGAGGGTCAGGGCAAGGGGGCGCTGGGCAATCAGAAAGCCGGCCAGGTGATCCACCACTATGGTGCTGCGCCCGCCAAGCTCGAAGGGAACAAAAAAGATGGCGATGCCAAGCAGGCTGGCCAACAGCAGCTTGATGCCGGCCCCTGATCCTGCCGGTGCAGTGAGCGTGTGTTCAGGTTCCATTTTCTCTCCTTGTGATCCGCATGGTTCAATTCCATTGAGGGGATGATTTGTATATACAATATCGTCCGGCGCTCAAAATGGAAACACCAAAGTCACCAAAATGCAACATGTGAATCGGTGTGGATGCAGATGACCCCAATGTTGAAAAGCGTGATCTTGGGGGGAAGAGGGGCCGGGATGGCGAGTGGGTGGTGAGACATCAAGAGGTAAAACAGGGAGGTAAGCGACCAGCGCCAGGAAAAACATGAGCGGCTATTTACCCTTTTTGGCCATATTCATTCATGAGCCTATATTCATGACTATTTATGAATAAATCATAAACCCTTTGTTCATTTGACTACTTTTCGACTATCCCATTGCAGAGTAAGATGCCTCTTCAATAAAAATAAGAATTAGGAGTTCGGGTGTGAAGGCATTAGAGAAAGAAAGGATATCGCCCTATATCAGCCAGTTATACGAGTGCGGTATTAATGATTCTGACATTAAGCTGGTGGTGGACCAATTTCGCGCGGACGTCTCCTGCAGCTCGTCCCTGTTTTTATTGCGGGACGATGACAAGAGCGACGGAATAAAGCTCTTTTCCAGCGGGTTGAGCGAGGCCCAGCAACAGTTTTATGTACAGCACCATCGCCAGGATGTGTGGTTCAATCATTATCTGGACAAGGGCTGTCAGGGGATCGTCAGCGCCAACGCGAATTCAGATAATAACTGCAACACCCATGGTGCATAGGAGAGAAGAGGCCAACTGCCGGTTCTGGTACGCTTCTTCTCGCCAAAGAAACAAAGCGGAACACCATG